>JBCCNG010000584.1:0-3170 GCA_039025955.1 Cyanobacteria bacterium P01_C01_bin.72
CAAAGAAGCTGATTTCAGACCCAAAGCTTCAGGGTTGATTGCCTCAGATTTAATTTGACCCTGATTCACTAGCGTCAGATCTGTTAAATCTCCTAATCCTGCCTCATCAAGCTTTTCCCGACCATGAAGCACGATTGCCTTGTTGCTGCCCAAAAGACTCAAAGCCTCCGCCATACTGTTAATAAACTCAGGCTTATAAACCCCAATTACCTGTCCTGTGGGACATAGAGGATTGACTAACGGCCCTAAAAGATTAAAAACAGTCCTAATTTTTAATGTGCTGCGTAATGGAGCAACGCTTTTCATCGCTGGATGCCAGCCACGGGCAAACAAAAAGGTAACGCCGACGTTTTCTACTGCTGCGGTAACTTTTTCTGGGGGCGCAGCTAGGTCAACTCCCAAATATTCTAAGACATCTGCCGAACCAACTTTACTAGAGGCAGAACGATTACCGTGCTTGGCTACTTTAATTCCCGCAGCAGCAGCGACAAAGGCGACGGCGGTAGAAATATTGAACGTAGATGAGCCATCTCCCCCCGTACCACAGGTGTCAATTAGAGGATGATCGTAACTCAGGGAACTTTGCTGTAAAGACTGTTGTTTCAATACTTGAGCCATTCCTGCTAACTCGGCAGCCGAAACTCCTTTTGCTTGAATAGCCGCTAAAATTGCCCCAGACAGTACTTCGGGAATCTCTCCCTGTAGCCATCCTCCCATCAGTTGTGCTGCCTGAAGTTGAGAAAGTGACTCTCCATCTAAAAGCTGCTGTAGCAGAATAGTAAACTCGATTGAATTAGACTTGTCCATAATTATTTGAGTGAATTGGGCATGATTTCTCGCACTAGGTACAGGAGAAGATTTACAATTAGAAACAATATTCTTTTAGCTAGGCTTGCTTAAAAATACATTTAATCCATGAAATATTTTCTCCGACTAAGCGCACTTTTGTTGCTATTGATTCTCTTAATTTTTCCCGTCCCCGCTTTAGCAGGAAGCTCTTCTTCGGTAACTCCATCTACCTTTAGTGATTTAGACTTTAAAAATAAAGACTTTTCGGGCAAAGTTTTGCAGAGTGTTGATTTTGCTAAAGTCGATTTGGAAGAAGCTAATTTTAGTGATGCAGACATTAGGGGCGCAGTTTTTAATGCTTCTAACCTAGCGAACGCCAATTTGTCTGGAGCAGATTTTAGCTATGGTTTTGGCTATCTCACCAACTTTGATGGCGCAGATTTGACTAATGCCAACTTTCAAGAATCGATTTTGTCCTTTTCTACCTTTAAAGATGCCAAAATAGACGGAGCAGATTTCACTTTTGCCGTGCTAGAAAAATGGCAAATCAAGCAACTGTGCCAAAATGCCACTGGCGTTAATCCGCAGACGGGAGTAGATACCCGTGATTCATTGGGCTGTAAATAAGTTCACTTAGCATCACAACAAGGTCTGATGTGGATTAAAAAGCTCTGTAACTTATTGTTTGTGCCACATCAGACTTAGATTCTATCTCTTAAAAGAAATCAGCGATCGCCTGGGTATCAATAATATTATTTATCTGAGCCATGCTACCTGTACCTAAACCACCCTCTTCATCAAAAAACTCAGCAATTGTAAGGTCGTTTTCCGCTTCAGCAATACCGTTACGATCCAGATCGATAATTAGGGCAGTACCCGATTTTTCGATGCCGACAATACCCTCTTCAGGTAAAGCTATTTCGATCGCCGAATCGCCAAAAGTTGCGGGATCGACGATCAGTTCTGGATAGTCATCGGGATTAAACACACTGTTTGGTTCTGTATCCTCAGCATCACCAAACAGCACATCAACATCCGTATCCTCGGCAATAATAAATAAAGCATCTGTATCGTCGAGATCAACTTCGTCTTTAATCAGGCTGCCACCTCCAGCGGATAAGGATATGTAGTAAGCATCATTACCATACCCTCCATAAAGAGTATCGCTACCACCAACTCCATCGTCGATAAATCCCCCTACAATGATATCATCGCCAAAACCTCCATAAAGGCGATCATTACCCTCATCACCCACAATTGCTTCGTTATCATCAGTACCTCTGATCAGATTGTCATCAGCATCGCCAAAGATAAAATTGTCTAGAGGATTGCCGAGGCTATCATCTGCCTCCACCACATCGATAATGAATGTTTCGAGGGGGTTGCTGGTAATGAAGGACAGATCTTGCGATCGCTCGTTGATTGTCTCAAAATCTTCATCAATAGTTTTGGGAGATAAGCCAAGACGATCTAAGTCTATTTCTCCTGTGGCGTTTAGTTCAGTCCAGGTTAGGTTCCCACGGTAGTTGCTGGACTTCCGAAAACTAGCGGCAAATTCTTTATAGCTCAAGTTTCCTTCCGAGAGGGCAAAGGTTTCGATCTGATTCTCTGGTAGCTGCCAGTCAATGATGACGATATATTGTTCTGATGCTCTATTTCCCAGATACAAATGGCGATCGTCAATTTCCGCTACAAAAGAGTCATCGTCTTCTAAAGAGATACCCGTATCACCACCAATATTGGTATAAAGAATATTTTCCGAGTCACTATTTTCCAGAATAAACGTTGTGGCATCAGCAAAAATAACGTAGTTATTGTCGCCCGAGCCACCTACAACAATAGTATTACGCTCATCGCGGCTCAGGCTGGAGTTGAGATTATCACCATCATCGACACCATAAACGATTGATAAATCTTCGCCTCTGATACTGTCGAATCCATCCGTACCAATTACTTCACTAAAATTACCAACGGTCATCCGCTCGAACCTCCTCAATTAAAAATAAAACAGTCTGTTGAGATGTCACAATATAGAAAAATAAATTAAGCAATTCAGAAATTAAGACAAAATTAAAGTTTAAAGTCGAAAAATCGGCAAAAATTATAAATAACATCATTGAGATTCTACCGTAGTAAAAGAAAATTTGTTGACTAATAGATACAGCTAACAAAATCCACCTTGTTCTCAACAGCCGATCGCGTCACAATAGAAATGAAAGTATTTATACTTAAACAATTTTTCCAAGTCATAAAATGTTAGCACAGCCAGAAACTACCCCAACCAAATCCCTAAATTTTGATTGCGACATTGCTATTGTCGGTGGTGGCATTGTGGGAACGACTCTAGCAGCAGCGTTAAAAGATTCAGGGATTTGGTTGTG
>JBCCNG010000585.1:0-3154 GCA_039025955.1 Cyanobacteria bacterium P01_C01_bin.72
ACGAGTAAAGTGGCGTCGCGATGATTGGTATCGATACGCTCTATTAAATCTTTGGTTTGTTCTCTATCGGCAATATTAGCTAGTTCTCCCAAAACCTTCCCATACTTGCTGAGTTCAGTTATAGCCTGATCTAGTTTGGGTTGACGAGAGCCCACAATCACCGCAATGCCTCCCGCTTTGAGAATAGAGCGAGCAACAGCTTTCCCTATACCACTAGTACCACCAACGATAATGATTTTTTGTCCTTGAAAAGTCATAATTGTCTCCATTGTATTAAATAATTACTACCTACTAGAAGGTAAGCAAGCAAATAAAAAAAATTCTAGTTGCTAAAATTCTGCTGCAAAAAATTGTCTACAATAGCGTTAAAAGTTTCCACACTATTATCTGAAGCACGAGCTAGTATTTGTGAGCCTTGTAGCAGGGCAACAAAAGTTTTGGCAGCCGATTCAACAGATTGAGTTAGATTCCAGGCTTTAGCTTCGCTACCTCGCTTGAGAAGCCTTGCTAACCAAGATTCCGTTACCGAAAAAAAGGTTTGTAATTCTGTCCGAATTTCTGAATTCAAAACGGCAAAATCGGCTGTCAACATTCCACATAAACAAATTTGATTGTCTTGTAAACCATCTCGATAGAGATTTACAAATTGCTGCAACTGTTCTTGAGGTGTAATGTTTTGTTGCTCGATTCCCTGACACTTACGCTCTAAAACCTCTCGATATCTTATGACTAACTCTTTTACCAAATCATCTTTAGATGGAAAGTGATAATGAATACTAGCTTTGCGGATACCTACTTGTTTGGCAATATCTGCATAACTGAAGGCACTATACCCTCGATTGCGCACCATTGACTGAGCCGTATCTAGAATTTGCGTAGCAGTGTTTTGTTTCATGCCCTTATTTTACCTTCTGATAGATAGAATAGCAAGGAGAAAATAATCTAATTTTTTATTTTCTGGCGTTGCTGATTTAGACTTAAATTCCGTGACTCTTGCCAATTACCCAATGGCGACGGAAAAAGCGAGCCAGGCTAGATTCTTCTAGAGAAAGATAGATTGGTCTACCGTGGGGACAGGTACGGGGGTTGCGAGTAGCCTGCCAAAGATTGAGCAGATTTTGCATTTCTTCGAGGCTGAGGGTTGTACCGTTACGGATGGCGCTACGACAGGCGGTTGCTACCTGCGCCGAGCGCAAGTCACCGCCCCAGCTTAATTCCAGTAGAGCAGCGGCACAGTCTTCTCGTTCAGCTAAGATTTTGGGGGCGTTACGTACCGCCCAGATATTTTCACCAAACAGTTCAATGTCAATATTTAATTTTTGTAGCTGTTCTAGCTGTCTGGGCTGGAGATATTCTAGGGTAATTGCGGTTTTCAGTGGGGCTAGTTCCCAACAGTCCTGTAGCTGTTCGTAGAGTACTCTTTCGTGGGCAATATGCTGCTCGACCAGCCAGACTCCCGATGCATGTTCGGCAACGATATAGGTTTTATTTGCCTGAGCGACAGCGGTTAGTTTGAGGGCATTGATTTGCGATGTCGGGGTTTTGTTCTCAATTTTGGCAAGTTCTTGATCGAGGTGATATTTCTTAGAAGAGGCTTCTGCTACCTTAAGCATCTTTCCAATACGACGATCACCCAGTGCTGCTGGTAAACGGTCGGTGTTGAGCTTTAACCCTTGAGCGATCGCCTGAGCGACTTCAGTTTGCCAGTAGGGTAAAGAATGAAGATAGATCTCCGACTTGGCGGGATGCCGATTCCAGTCCACCTGACTCGGACAAGTTTGCAACTGTAGTAAACAAACGGGAAAGCGATCGCGGGGCAGAATTTTTGCCATGCTGTTGAGGATTGTCTGCTCTAGTTCGGGGGAGCGCACAAAACGATGGTTAACCGCTACTTTGATCCAGTCTGGACGATGACGGTGACAGCGATCTGGCAAACCCATTACTAGCTCAATTTGCGATGGGGAAATATTAGCAGGACTCGCCCCAGTAGAAGGAGGAGATTGCTGGCTCTGAGGGACGGATGATACTAGCTGCTTGCTAACGGTAGGAGTTGCTACCTCAATTTGAAGATGCTGCAAGTCTGTATTGCTGACTCGGCGGAGAAATTGGGGCAAAATATCTCTGGCGGTCTTTCCAGGACTAATATTAAACCAAAGCTGATGATTTTGCCTGAGCTGCCAGGTAACTTGAGGATGACACAGAGCAATTTCCTGGATTAATTTTTGAATTGCCTTGAGCTGCTGGGGCTGAGACGGTAATGCTCGGCGACGAACGGGCACTTTAGCAAAGATATTCGAGACGGTGACTATCGTGCCACGGGCGATCGCCATAATAGATTCTTGAACTACTTGCGCCTCGTGATAAACCACTTGCCAGCCTGGATGCTGCTGTTCGCGACTAGCAATAGCCAGATTCGCTACTTGAGCAATACTGTGTAAAGCTTCACCACGAAAGCCAAGACTAGTAATCTGCCAAAGATCCTTCTCGGTTCTAATTTTGCTGGTGCTATGGGGTTGAGCGCAAACTCGCAAATCCTCCAGCCCCATGCCTTTGCCATTATCAATTACCTGAACCTGCCAGAGATCGAGATTGCAGCTAATGCTAATCCTAGTTGCCCCAGCATCCAAAGAATTTTCTACCAACTCTCTCACAACTGCGGCGGGGGAATCGATCACTTCTCCTGCTGCAATTAGGTCGATTACATTGTCTGGTAGAGTCTGTATCTCCGATGCCATAAACCCTTGCTCTGAGAGCTACTTGCTCTCAACATGTCTAATATAACTGATATCTTTGAGTTCTTAATCCTAACGTTTTCTGATATCAGTTTCATGCTCTGCTTAAAGAGTATTCATGGTGCTGCTGCTATTGCTGGGATTACCCAGATATTTTTGCGAAATTGACCAGGCTGTGTTGACAAGCTGCATCGCCCGTTCTGAACCATCTAAATCAGGATGATATTTAAAGCCCATTTTACGATAGGATGTCCGACCAAAAGCAATAAATGCCACCGCGTACCAAATTACGTCTAGACCGTCAACAATATAGTTTTGATAGGTTTTATACTCTTCTAAATAGTTAGCCACCAGCTTTTGATAGATTCTTTCGGCGTTGGGTAAAGCAGCTTTGATCTCGTCAATTGTGATTGAGTATTGAG
>JBCCNG010000586.1:0-3146 GCA_039025955.1 Cyanobacteria bacterium P01_C01_bin.72
CCGTGAGAACGACGTTCAAAGAGATGAATTTTTCTTTCCCGACGATCAAACACCCCTTTGAAACGATCGCCCATACCGATGGGCCAATTAACCGCATAAGTCTGTAAACCTAGTTCCTGCTCAATTTCATCAATTAACTCAAAAGCATCCCGCCCAGGACGATCCAGCTTATTAACAAAGGTAAATATAGGCAGCGATCGCAACTGACAAACTTCAAAGAGCTTACGTGTCTGAGGTTCTAGACCCTTAGCCGCATCAATCAGCATGACTGAATTATCCGCCGCCGCTAAAGTACGATAGGTATCCTCACTAAAATCTTGGTGTCCAGGAGTATCTAACAGATTAATTTGAAAATCATCGTAGAGAAACTGCAATACCGTAGAAGTAATCGAAATACCCCGCTGTTGCTCCATCTCCATCCAGTCAGAAGTAGCGCTGCGCTGCGCTCGTCGGGCTTTAACCGCCCCTGCTTCGTGAATAGCACCTCCATAGAGTAGGAGCTTTTCCGTCAGGGTCGTTTTTCCCGCGTCAGGGTGGGAGATAATAGCAAAATTACGGCGACTGGCTACAGCCTGTTCAATTTCAGTTTGGAGTTCTGCGGGCATGTAAAACTTTAAGCAACAATTACTATTAGAATTATATCTCTTGCCAAGACTCGGCAGATTAATCGGTCAATTGCGATCGCTAATCTAATTAGCTTAAAATCTGACAGGAAAACTTCTCTGTTTCGTTTTAATCCTAATTAATTTAAATAAGCAGGGAACACTTAACCTACTGTACCTTCAAGCTTGAGGCTTAAAAGTTTATCTGCCTCCGCCGCAAACTCCATGGGTAATTCGTTTAGCACGTCTTTACAGAAACCGCTTACCAGCATTGATACAGCATCTTCCTCGGAAATACCTCTTTGGGCAAAGTAAAATAGCTGCTCTTCACCGATTTTAGCGGTAGAGGCTTCGTGTTCTAGCTTGGAGGTGTTGTTATCTACCTGAATGTAGGGGAAAGTGTTTGCCTCAGCGTTATCGCCAATCAGCATCGAATCACATTGAGAGTAATTCCGCGCCCCAGTGGCTTTACTGCCAATTTTAACTAAGCCACGATAGCTACCTGCAGAATCTCCTGCTGAAATTCCTTTAGAAATGATTGTGCTGCGGGTGTTTTTGCCCACGTGGATCATTTTTGTTCCCGTATCTGCCTGTTGCTTATTGTTGGTTAGGGCAATGGAATAAAATTCACCAACAGAGTTATCCCCAACTAAAACACAACTGGGGTATTTCCAGGTAATAGCCGAACCTGTTTCTACCTGTGTCCAAGAGATTTTAGAATTGACTCCCTTACACAAGCCGCGCTTAGTTACAAAGTTATAGATACCACCTTTGCCGTTTTCGTCTCCCGCAAACCAGTTTTGTACTGTGGAGTATTTGATCTCAGCATCATCTAGGGCTACCAATTCTACTACTGCTGCATGAAGTTGATTAGTATCAAACATCGGGGCGGTACAGCCTTCGAGGTAGCTCACGGATGCTCCTTCTTCGGCAACGATTAAAGTACGCTCAAATTGTCCAGTATCCCCATCATTGATCCGAAAATAGGTTGAGAGTTCCATCGGACAGGTTACGCCTTTGGGGATAAAGACAAATGAACCGTCACTAAACACAGCAGAATTTAGAGCAGCAAAGTAGTTGTCGGCAACAGGAATCACGCTACCTAAATACTTCTTGACTAGTTCGGGATATTCTTCCAGGGCTTCTGAGAGCGAACAAAAGATTACGCCATCTTCTGCCAGTTTTTCCTTGAAGGTAGTGCCAATGGAAACACTATCAAAAATAGCGTCTACTGCCACGTTACTCAGTCTTTTTTGTTCGGAAAGAGGAATCCCTAACTTGTCGAAAGTCTCTAAGATTGCAGGATCTACTTCATCCAAGCTGCCTTTTTTTTCTTGTTTCTTCTTGGGCGCAGAATAGTAGACGATATCCTGATAATCGATCGCTGGATAATGAACATGAGGCCAATCGGGTTCACTCATCTTGAGCCACTGACGATAAGCTCTGAGGCGAAACTCTAGCATGAATTCTGGCTCATTTTTCTTAGCCGAAATTAAGCGTATGACATCTTCACTCAAGCCACGAGGTATTTGATCGGTTTCAATGTCGGTAACAAAACCATACTTATAAGGCTGATTAACAAGAGTTTTAACGTTGGCGCTCATGATGAGGAATTATTTATAGACTGCTTGGTCGATTGGTGTCTTAAAGTTTATTGGGCTGTTGCCAGTAGATCTGGCGATAGCTTAGGTAGAATTAGTTTAAGACCGCTAATATTTAGTTTGGTTGAAAATATCTAGTCTGAGTTTAACAACAAATTTGTTGTTTAAGTATATTTTAGGTTAGATTAGCAATAAAGATGTTGTTTTAGTCAAAATTTATTTTTGGCAAATCTCTATTATTTCAGAAAATAGCCCCTAAGACGATGACGACCAATGGTTTAACGTCTACTAAACAAAATATTCTCCAGGGTATATTGAGGCACGGTCAAGCAGCAGCGAAGCAGCTAGCTCAAGACTTGGAACTCAGTACCCAGGCGATTCGCCGCCATTTAAATGAATTGGAAGCAGATGGCTTAATCGAATATCATTCAGTCCATCAGGGTATGGGCAGACCACAACATCTATATCGGTTAAGCAGCGCAGGGCGCGATCGTCTGAGTCCTCAAAAATATAGTGAGTTTGCCGTTAATTTCCTGGATACCCTGGCGGAAACTGTGGGGCAAGAGCAGGTTAGTCGCGTTTTGGAAAAGCAGTGGCAGCGCAAAGCAACCGAATATCGTGCTCGCCTGGGGACAGGAAACCTAAAGCAGCGTATTGCTAAACTAGTCCAACTTCGGCAGGAAGAAGGCTATATGGCAGAATTGCAATTGCATCAGGCATCCCCCAAACAGGCACAGCAGTTTGTTTTAGTAGAGCATAATTGTGCTATTTCGGATGTTGCCGAATCTTATCCCAGTATTTGTGGACATGAGCTAGAAATGTTTGCGGCGGTGCTACCAGATTGTGTGGTGCAACGTATCCAGTGGATTAACGATGGCGAGCATCGCTGTGGCTATTCGATTGAGATGAAACAGGCTGGCTAGATCTCAATTTTTTATCCAGC
>JBCCNG010000587.1:0-3142 GCA_039025955.1 Cyanobacteria bacterium P01_C01_bin.72
AATTAACAGAGATAGAATAAAAGATATCAAAAACAAAAACTATATTAACGCACAAAATAAATATTGTTTAGCATAAAATTTAATCCCATGAAAATTACTAAAGCATTTAGCTTGTTTTTAGTCTTCAACTTGATGTTATTAGGATTAGTTGCCCCCGCTAAGGCACAAAGAAGACAAGAAAACACTCAGTCAGCAAATTTTGGGCTACCAACTCATCGCCGAGATGGAGGAAGTCGGGGTAGCCAAGATAGTTGTGTGGCAAGTGCCAATAACCAGAATCTCATGGCGTTAATTCCCGAAAGAACGGTAGGAGTTAGTGCTTCTACTTCTCCTAAGCTGTTTTTCTACGTTCCCGAGTTGAAAAATCAAAGCATCCTCGAATTTGTGCTGCGTAATGAAGCGGATAAACTAGTATACGAAGCTTTCCTTTCAACTGAGGGCGATGGCATTATGAGTGTAGAAATTCCCAGTGATCTTAAAGCTAACTCCCTGGAAGCAGATCAAAACTATCATTGGTACTTATCAATGATCTGTGATGGTCAACAACGTTCTCGCGACATTGTAGTAGAAGGCTGGATGCGCCAAGAAGCAATAGATGTGGCAACTCAAGAGAAGTTGACTACTGCCAGTCTGATCGAGAAAGTGGAGGTTTATCGTACACAGGGCTTCTGGTATGACGCTTTATCTACTTTGGCAGAAAATCCTGATTCCGTAGCCAAAGAAAATATAGTGAGTCAAAAATGGTCAGAAATGTTAGCCTCAGTTGGTCTAGCAGATTTAGCATCCGAGCCTTTATTGGAGACTACAATAGTCGATAATCCAGCTAATTCTCTTTAACTTTTAGCAATACAATAAGTTTGGTCTGATATAGCAAATCAACGGTACTTAATAAGCAACTTTTGTTCCAGAAATAAACTATTCAGCGATAATAAATTATTCTTTTGATAGGTTTGACTTTCTTAAGATTTTAATCTAACTAGAATACGGGTAGCAATCATCCTGTATTCTAGTTTTTTTTTGCTATTTTTGCTGATTTCAAGTACCTACTAAGTAGTTGGTTAAAACTAAATAGAAAATCCAAGGTTTTAATTCCTTCCTCTGCATCCTCTACTCTTCACGATTTTATAATTAATTACGCTTACCTGCTTCCCCTACTATCCAATGTCTAAAAGCCAGTTGACAAACAATATAGACCTTAGAAAAGATTATAATAGCTAGAAAAATAAATTATGGCTATTATAAATAATCTCTTAAATCCCTTTGAAACCTATACTATTCCTCTAGATGATTGGATTAATGAGACGCTCAATTTTATCGTTGATCGTTTTCGTCCTTTGTTTCAAACTATCAGTTTGCCGATTCGTTGGATACTGCAAAATATTGCTAGTTTTTTTGGCATCATTCCTCCTGTAATTTTTATTTTGGTTGTTACTCTAGTAGCTTGGAAATGGGCAGGTAAGAAAACTGCCGTTTATAGCCTGATCTCCTTAAGCTTGATCGGCTTGATCGGCGTTTGGGAACAAGCAATGGTTTCCCTAGCCTTGGTAATTACCGCAGTCATATTTTGCTTAGTAGCGGGAATTCCTTTAGGGATTATTTGCGCCAAAAGCGATCGCCTAGAAAGGATAATTCGCCCTGTACTGGACATCATGCAAACTTTACCGTCCTTTGTCTATCTTGTCCCAGTGGTAATGTTATTTGGGATTGGCGAAGTGCCAGGAGTAATTGCTACTATTATTTTCGCCATCCCGCCTTTGATTCGCTTGACCAATTTAGGCATTAGACAAGTTTCTTCAGAAGTAATAGAAGCGGCTATTTCCTTTGGTGCAACTCCTTGGCAACTTCTCTGGTCAGTACAAATTCCCCTCGCAATGCCGACTATTTTGGCGGGAGTCAATCAGGCTATTTTGATGGCGTTGTCAATGTCTGTAATCACCTCCATGATAGCGGTTGAGGGCTTGGGACAAATGGTATTGCAAGGAGTAGGTCGTTTGAATGTCGGACTAGCAGCAATAGGCGGATTAGGTATTGTGTTACTGGCGATTATGCTTGATCGGCTGACTCAGGCGATCGCCAATCCCAGTCGTTAAATAGAGGCACTGGGCTTTTTACTCTGTAAATTTTATTACTTATATTCCTAATGATATCTAGTCAAAGTTAGCTCAAGTATTATACAAATGTCTTATCGTCTATATCTGTCTTCCAAAGATTGGCTAGCAACTATGACTAACTAACATCCTGGACTCTCAGCGATCAATCCACATGTTGACGTTAGTGGTTCAAAGGATATTACGTGTGTAGCGGTATTTACAAAGAGCGAGCTAAAAGTTAAAGAGTGTACCTCCTGGGGAGACTGCGCCGTCAAGTCATCAAAGATGACATCGAGGCGATGTAAAAAGTCTTTTCGACCCGCGTATCCTAAAGCTACGAACCGAAACATGCCATAGATTGCACCTCAATGCCTAATTTCAGTTAGCTATTAACTCCAGCCTGACAACAGTTTTTAGGTTGAACAAACTGCATTTTTAGCCCGTCCTTAATTGTTTTGAACTTGTTTGAACCGTATCCATATAGAAAAGAGTTTTTGCTGCTCAGCAGCTTGTTTTTCTAGTCCCTCGTTCTTAATATCTCTCAATTCCGAAATTTAAGATCTCTAGCAAACAGCCAACCAAAACCATGACCCAAGAATCTAGACGCTTACAACAACCTGAATGGAAAAATTGGGGTCCTTACCTGAGTGAAAGACAATGGGGGACTGTTCGAGAAGACTATAGTGCTACGGGGGAAGCCTGGGATTACTTTTCTCACGACCAGGCGAGATCGCGTGCCTATAGATGGGGTGAGGACGGGATTCTGGGCATTTGCGATCGCAATCAGCAGCTTTGTTTTGCTCTCGGTATGTGGAACGGTCAAGATCCGATTATTAAGGAGCGGATTTATGGTTTGACGGGAACTCAGGGTAATCACGCCGAAGATGTGAAGGAGTATTATTTTTACCTCGACAGCACCCCAACTCATTCCTACATGAAGGGACTGTATAAGTATCCGCAGACAGCGTTTCCTTATTCTGAGTTGGAGGCGGAAAATAGTCTGCGGAGTCGAGCAGATATGGAATATGAGCTGCTGGATACCGATGCTTTTG
>JBCCNG010000588.1:0-3140 GCA_039025955.1 Cyanobacteria bacterium P01_C01_bin.72
CCAACCCAAGCCCAGAATAGAAAACCAGCCAAACCAACTGGGTACATCAGGATCTAAGCGCCAGAGGAGCTGTGGCAATAGCACCCCAACGATAAAGGGAATGAGACACTTTGCTCCAGACCAACTACGACCATCAAAACGCCGCAGCTCATCCTGAATCATCCATTTGTAGTAGCCATAGTAAGCCAGAAAACTAAGCCCTGAATATAAAATCACCTTCTTTAACGGGCGAGGAGTGCCGATAGTTTGTTCACTGTTCATCGTTAACGCAATTCCTCATAAGTAATCGGTAAAGCCAACGAGCAGCATAACCTGTTGTTTTGCCAATAATTAGCTTACCAAATTTACGTTTAATCTGACCCTTGCTAAGAGAACCAACAGTGACGTTAGTTTGCCAGCTAGCATTGAACATAGCTTCCATCATCGCTAATTGGCTAGTTAACTGTTCATCATCAACATAAGGCTTAAGATTTAACAGAGACTATAGCCCGCATAGATTTAATCGCTTTTGACTGGGTTTTGACTGCAAGCTGTTGTTGTCTTAATTCCGAATCGTTCTCAAACTGGCTAACCCAAGCATCATACTTGTTGCAGATTAATTGACCGATATCTGACTGAGGACGGCTGTTCAATTTAGCAATATCGGTTGTGACCCAGAGGTAAAACTCAGTGCGACAGAGCTTAGAGCCGCCCTTTTTGAGCATATTGACATCTCCAGAGGCACACTTACTAATCCTTGGCAGCACCAATGCACTTCTTAAATGCTGCCATACTCTCAAACTTTTCGATGGGATAAATCTCAATACTGTTCGGTTAAGCTATAAATATGAGTTAATCAGATTATCCACAACTAAAATCCAATGGAATTCACACCTTTAACTCTTATTGTTCCAAAAATCCAAGTTAAGGAAATATTTCCTGCATTGGAATTAATTATGTCTCATCAAGCAATTAGTGAGGCAATCGCAGAAACTAACAGTCAAGAATCGAAGAAAAAAGGAGCAAGTCGAATTCAAGAGGGATATTACTGAATGGGTTAGACTATGTGAATTTGTGTGTAGCGGTACTAGTCAGCATAGGGAAATCTGGGAATGTGAGGTCTTAAACCAATATTACCTAAGCAGCTCGATAATTCTTCATGTAGAGAGAGCGCCCCAGATTGGGCTTGAGCATAATTATTAATTGCTTCACTATCTAAGGGTAAATCTGCTGCTTCTTGGTCTAAGTCGATCACATATGCCTCCGTCTTCAATTCATTGTTTGTTTCCTCAACTAAGCCAAACAACAAATTACGATTAGGATTGAGACGCAGATAGGCATCTGGTCTCTGAGTAAGAATACTGTTTCTCATCAAAGTTACTGTATTCGATTGAGTAATAAAAGATCTTGGCTGATTTGCTAAAGCCCGATTGTTATCTCTTCCCAGAGAAAGTTGATACATGTCTCCTGACTGCACACATAATAGCCGATTATTGTAAGCTGCTGAGTGGCGTAACTCCAAAGCAATTTGATCAATCTTTTGGGCGTTAGCTGCAATTAAATTTCTGGTACTTTTGAGTTGACGATGCTGCTGCCAGGCGGCAAGTTTATCACTACCATACTGCCAACCGACTAAGATTGAACCAAGAGTGATCGCCATTCCTGCCCAAGCTTTCTTCTTCAATAGCTTTTCTCTAAATAACTCTTTAGACGCATTTGCCGCAGCTTGATTAGCAATCTGTGCTTCCCAACGACGATAAATTAAATTGAGTTTTGCTTCGTGTTGATGAATGAAGTCGAAGTAACGAGTTTCGGGTTCTTTATTCACTGCCAACTCCTTTTTGCTATTTAGTTTTTGTACCAACTAAAAAAAACCCTAGCAAAAACCTAGTACTCTTTGCAGTTATCTGCCGTACTTTTCTCAAATTTGCTAGTTTTCATGGCAATTGATAACAATAATTACCTAATTTTCAGCAGATTCTCAGTAGTATTTCAGACTATAAGTACCAAAACTTTGTTTAAATTAGATCAGGTTAACGTAATATTATTGTTCAGGATAAATTTTAGATGTATTTGAAAAAGTTTCACGGTTTCATCTTTGCTCTAACTTTCGCTCTATTACTATTTGTCGGTAGTTCACAATCAGGTATCAGCATCGCCAGTGCAACTAGTTATCATACAGCCGACGTGAACAGTATGCTGTCTCCTCAACGCGTCTTAGTTGCTCAAACTAACAACGATGAGTTTACCCTGCCACCATTGCCCTACGATTATGACGCTCTCAGCACTTATATCGACAGCGATACAATGACTCTACATCATGATAAACATCATGCTGGTTATGTCAAAAATCTCAATACAGCGATCGCCCTCCATCCCGAATTAAAGGGAAAATCAGTAGAAGAACTTCTGCTTGATCTTGATAATATTCCCGCTGATATTATGACTACGGTACGTAATAATGGCGGTGGTCATGCAAACCACTCGATGTTTTGGTCAATCATGACTCCCAATAGCCAAGGTGAACCTACGGGAGAAATTGCCGCAGCAATTAATAGTACTTTTGGTGATTTTGCTACTTTTCAAACTGAGTTTAATACTGCAGGGAAAAAGCAGTTTGGTAGCGGTTGGGCATGGTTAGTTATGAATAGTGATGGAACATTGGAAATTACCAGTACCGCGAATCAAGATAGTCCCTTTTTATCAGGAAAGTACCCCATAATGGGCAACGATGTTTGGGAACATGCTTATTATCTCAAATACCAAAACAAACGAGGAGATTATTTAGATGCTTGGTGGAACGTTGTTAACTGGGATGAGGTAAATAGCCGCTTTCAAGCTGCACAAAGCTTTTTTGGCTAAACAATATGGCGTTGGTCATTTATTAATGTCGCACGCTAGGCTATTATTCGTAGCTAAACCGCGTCCACATAGAAAACAGTAGTTTTCATTCATGAGCAACATAATTTTCTCAGTTCCCACTTCCCAATACCCAGTCCCTTATGCGAAGCGGTATCCTTGACCGAAGGGAATCCTTTAGGATAGGACGAACAGTTAACTTATAAACTATGGGTTTCAACAGCGTGGTTGTACAAGGCGAAAGCGGCGCGTAGCGCCCAGTCGTCGTTAGACCGAGACGATCTGCCTTCAAAGAAGGCTGC
>JBCCNG010000589.1:0-3113 GCA_039025955.1 Cyanobacteria bacterium P01_C01_bin.72
ACAATTTCTACAGAGGTAATTCTGTCGTTGTCTTTCGTCTTTTAGTCTTACCTTCCCATTCTTCATTGTCTTGCTACTTTAGCAATGAGGACATTTCATCGTTTTTCAGAAATATTCAGTCATTCCCATTTTATCTATCCCCTCTTTAAACACCAGTACCCTAACCCTGGACTGCTTGCACGAATCAGTTGAAAGCTAATTCTCCTCTGGCAATTAAGCAAATTGCATATCAAGATCATCACTGTCGTATTCAAAATTGAGATTGTTATTCAACCAACTTAATTTTGCAGGAAAACAGAAATGAAATATTTTATTGCTTCTCTTACCGCTTCCTTTCTTTATATTCTATTCCTCGTGTGTATCGATTCTCAACTTGCAACAGACTTCAAACAATACCTGAGAGAAAACTAGACAGAGGAAACTACCTAGCATTTTCTAATCAAAATCTAAAAAACACAAGGCTGTACAAATTCAAACTGTACAGCCTACCGTAAATAATTTGTGATGATGATGAATCTTAATTTAGCTGCTAATACTACGGGAATCTTTGCTCTATTTTCGCTGACGATCGCTTTATCTCCCAGCTTAGTTAATATCTATAAATCTTTTAAACCGAAAAGATTATTGCTTCAGATAACTTACTACGGCTTACTCAGCGCCCTTTGTTTAGGGTTAATTCATGGTCTATTGATGACGCAGCAGGATCAGCTTAACTTTTATGATATTAATACCTACTGGGTATATGCGGCGGGTTTATTTACCTTTAATCTACTTGCTTTTATTACTTTTACCTACACTGAACTAAAAGCGGATTTGCGTAAACTGGGCTACTTTAGCTGTGCTGCTCTATTGCTGATAATTTTTCATGTGGGACAACATTTGTAGTCGTACAACCTTTTTCAACAAAAACTATTCTGATTTGGAATCAGACTCTAGAATTTCTAGAATTAACTGAAGTGATTCTCGCATTTCGGTGGCTGTTTGGAAGCGATTTTGAGGTAGTTTTTCTAAGGATTTAGCGATCGCTGAACGCAACAATAGGGGAAAATCACGAGAAATAGGGACTGGCTGACTGAGATGAGCCGCTAGCAGCTGTTTTGGCATCCCTACAAAAGGTCGTTGACCGACAATTAGCTCATAAAGAATTATACCTACCCCATACAGATCGCAGTTATAAGAATATTCGCCATAAAACTGTTCGGGAGCCATATATGCAGGAGAACCAGTATTGCCTAAAACAGCATCATTCTCAAGCTGCTGACTGAATTTAGCAATGCCAAAATCAGCGATGTGAGCCGTGTACTGGCGATCTCCACTGTCGTTATCACTAATTTTTAAGAGAATATTTTCGGGCTTAATATCGCGGTGAATTATGCCCTGGCTGTGAGCGTATTCTAGACCAACAAGAATATCAATCACTAACCGCAAACTTTGTGACCAAGGGATTGGATCTGAATTATCTAAGAGACGGCGTAAAGTTCCCTCGGCACAATACTCCATCACGATATAACGACTGTTGTGCAGATATTCTAGGGCTTGGCAGGTAACAATATTAAAGTGATCGAGAGTGACCAAAAAAGTTAGCTCTCGTAGAAAAAGGCTAGTAGAGAATTGTTCAATATTCAGTTCTTTTAGGGCAACTAAAGTACCTTCTTCTTCGGCGATCGCTGTAAAAACTCGACCAAATTGACCTGTTCCCACCAGATCTAAAATTTTGTAGTTAGATTGTTTCACTGAATTTAGTATCAACTAAATAAACGACCGACTGCTACAGCCTCGGACTCTGGCTTACTGTCAGCGGAAGTGTTCTCCGCTTCGCTAGAGTGATTCGAGTGCAGTTTCAAGCTAAGATCCCTGGTTTGACGATATTGCTCTAGGTCGCCCTTGCCAATGTAGTATTGTGATGCTCGTCGTAGATCGATGATTGCTTTTTGGGTCTCTTCAATTTCAATATAGAGTAAGCCGCGCTGATGATAGGCTTTGGCATGGTCGTTACGCAACTCAATTACTTTAGTAAAGTCATCAATTGCCCGTAGGATATTACCAGAACGCTGATAGGCAGAACCTCGGAGTAAATAGGGTTGAGCCGAATTACCGTTATTGTTAATAATTCGCGTAAATTTCTCGATCGCTTTTAACTCTTTGGCTAATTTGCGGGTTTCGTTTTGCTCTTGCTCTAGTTTCTGAGTTAGCTCATCTAACTTCGCCATGGAAGTCTGTAAACTCTGTAACTCATCAGTTGTGCTGCCTAGCTTGGTTGTTTGTTCTTGACGTAGTTGCTCTAGTTCCGCTGTAGCACTTTTACTTGCCTGTTTGAGTGCAAAAACACTAGCTTCATTTTCTCGATGGTATTGTTCTGACTCCTGTTCGAGTTGAGAGATTTGAGCCTGGTTTGCTTGAATTAGAATAGTTATGGCTTCTTGTTTGTAATCGACTAGTTGTTTTAAGCGCTGATAGTTAACCATGGCTAATCCTGCTGAAACAGACAGAGGAATTGTCACCCAAAAGAACTGTTGGAGTACAACACTGGTAACTGCACCTCCCAAAGTTCCGGCCGCCGCCGCTATTTCAGCTTTCTCTAGCCAGTGTGTTTTACGTAGAGTAGATTTCATGATGATTTTAATAATAAAATTTATCGTCGTAATTGGAAAAGTGTTTAATTAATCAGAGTCTAATTAATCGGCGAGAACTGCCATATTCAGCATTAAGATGGGCTGGATTAGAGCATATTCTTCGGGTGTTAAAAATTTTTCGATTATTTCTGGCATAGTTGTATGAACTAGAGCAGCAATATGTTTTTCCTTAAAAGCTTTGACAATAGTTCTTTGCCAAAGCAGAATGTTTTCTCGTAAACGGTCTAGATCGTCAATCAGCATTGCGGCGATCGCCATTCTCAGTAGGATCTTAGTATCCCTTGAACAAATAGAGCTAACGTCTTTTGACCCAAGTTGAAAAATGTTGGGCTGTTTTTCGCGCATTCTCGCTTCCAGTCTTTGAACGATTCTGTCTTCCGCGTCGCGAATTTTTTGATAGGCACTCAGACGTAAACTAACGGTGGGAAAATAATCTTTGAGCAGCCTTAATTCCTCTTCTGTCCCATAGCGACCTTCTGC
>JBCCNG010000590.1:0-3093 GCA_039025955.1 Cyanobacteria bacterium P01_C01_bin.72
GACGAAATTAAAAGTTTAGAGATTATGGCAACCATGTTGCCCTCAATTTTTCTGGGAATAGCTGCTTTTCTTTTAAACGTGGTGCTTTCCCGTTTAGTTAGCACCCAAAGAGGACAAATAGCAATTTTAAAAGCTTTTGGTTATGAAAATTTTGCTATCGGTTGGCATTATCTCAAATTTGTCCTCATTATCGTCACTATTGGTTCTTCATTGGGAATTTTAGGCGGTTTGTGGTTAGGCAGAGGACTAACGCAAATTTATACCCAGTTTTATAAATTTCCTTTGCTGCGTTTCGATTTTAGTCCCAGGGTTTTAGTCACTGCCATAATAGTAAGTTATGCTGCTGCGGCGATCGCTTCAATAGTAGCGGTTATTAGAGCGGTTGTTCTACCACCAGCCCAAGGAATGCGCCCCGAACCCCCAGCTGAGTTTAAACCTACTATTGTGGAAAGATTGGGCTTACAGCGTTTATTTTCCGCAGCAGGCAGAATCGTCTTACGCAATTTAGAACGCAAGCCGATTCAAGCCGGTTTATCAATTGTTGGTATTTCCATGGCAGTGGCCATTCTGATTATGGGAAATTATATGAAAGATGCGGTCATTTACATGATGGATTTTCAATTTCGTCAGGTACAGCGAGAAGACATGACCATTGTTTTCAACGAACCCCGTCCCTCTCGTACCCGTTTTGAAGTGGCTAATTTACCTGGAGTAATTTATGCCGAACCTTTTCGCTTGGTATCTGCCAGATTGCGATTTGAACATCATACCTATCGCACCGCTTTGACGGGAATTCCTCCCCAAGGAAAATTACGTCGTTTAATGGATAAAAATTTATCTACTGTCAATCTCCCCAGTGATGGCATTGTGATGACAACCAAGCTAGCAGAAATTTTAAATGTTCGCTCGGGAGATCGGCTTACAGTAGAAGTTTTAGAAGCCAGTCGTCCCATACGCCAAGTTACCGTAGTTGGCTTAGTAGATGAGCTTTTAGGAGTGCAAGCCTATATCGATATTCAGACCCTCAATCGTTTAATGCGTGAAGGTGCAACTATCTCTGGTGCTTACCTAGCCGTAGATTCCCATCAAGCAAATACTCTATACGCAGAATTAAAACAAATCCCTGCGATTACTGGTATCTCTACTCGCGAGGCCAGCTTGAAGAGTTTTCAAGACATCAGTGCTGAAAATCTCCAAATTATGACTAATTTTCTCGTCTTTTTTGCTTGTATTATCACTTTGAGTGTAGTTTATAATTCCGCGCGAATTGCTCTTTCAGAGAGAAGCCGAGAGTTAGCTAGTTTACGAATTATGGGTTTTAGCAAAGCAGAAGTAGCATTTATTTTATTAGGCGAACAGGCAATCTTGACTTTACTAGCTATTCCCCTTGGTTATGCTATCGGCTATATCTTATCTGCCTTTATGTCTGCTGCTTACAACACCGAACTATATCGTTTACCCCTCATTATTACTAATTCTAATTACGCTTTTGCTTTTATCGTAGTTGCGATCGCATCTTTGGTTTCGGGTTTAATTATTCGTCGGCAAATTAATCATCTCGATTTAATTGCAGTATTGAAAACAAGAGAGTGAAACTTGATTAACAACTACTAACTAAAAAAGCTCTCACGATCGCAAAACCAATTCTTGGTCTATCAGCTAAAAGGTTTTCTAACCTGACCTCTTGCCAAGCTGTAGGGTGGTTAGTGTAAACCCAATCCTTGGTCAGTTCTCCAGATATTGCAGTGTCAAAAATAGATTGGCGAATTATTTTCAGTATTGAAGCGACCTTTGCTAATCGATCACAACATTTATCCACTCGCGCAAGCAAATTATCAAGCTTGTCAGCTACCAGTGCTATGCCAAAGGATATCTCCAGCTTGAATAAAACGTTCAGTTCCCCATCTATCAAATTGAGTAGGATCAACATACTTGAGGTATTCATCATGAATGCCAGACCATTGAATTGCTCGTTGATTGATGACTGGAAGACTACTGTGGTCAGCATATTTTGGTTGCTTGCCACGTGATAAATATTCAGTAACATCAGAAATTGTTGCAATAGCCCACCCTGACGGAAGCTCTCTCATTGCTCAACCTCCCAATCCTCAATCTGTAACCCCTCAACCCTTTCAAACTTTCGCATATTGTGAGTTACCAAAATCAGATTATTGGCTAAAGAGATCGCAGCAATCTGCAAATCATAAGATCTAATCGGAGTTCCTGCACTCGCTAGCTTCGCCCGAATCTGCCCAGCCAACAAAGCCGATTCATCATCAAACGTTAGTGAGACAAACCGTGATAAAAATGCTTGCTGTCGCTCTAACGTCCGCTTGGGGTTGTTACTCCGAAAGACACCATAAAATAATTCAGCCTTAACTACAGAGCAGACTGCTATTTCCTCGGCAGGCGTCGCCAACAAGCGATCGCGCACCGACGCAGAACGACCATTCAGATACACCACACAAACATTCGTATCCAGCAAATAGCGCATCCCTACTCAAACGCTCCTGCCAAGTCTTCATCGAGTGTCTCTGAAATTCCCTCATCGTCAATGTCGATAGGATCGTCCGCGCAGACACCATAGAGATCTTCTAAAGACAAGCTCGCAATTGTATCCGTTTGGACTGGTTGATAGATCACCATTACCTCAATGTCTAGATCCTTAAGGCCAACCGGAATATCAAGATGCAGAATACCATCTTGCCCGACCCGCTGACGTACCTTAATGCTTTCCATCATAGTTACTCCCTCCTAATCAACATCCTCACCCAATTCCCTCAAGATCCTCTGCAACTCAGTTATAGCACCCTCCAGCTCAGTTATAGCCTCTCGGGCCAGAGTAGCTGGTTCAGGCAAATCACCCTTCTCCTTCCCACGATCTCCATTCAGCCAGCTGATATCTAAATTATCGCCACGCTCAGCAATCCAATCACGGGAAAAACATCGAAATTCTCCTGACGGGGAGACAACCAGGCGAAACAAGACTCTGTATGAGTTTCATAGCTTTAATACCTTTGAGATAAAATGGTAGTTTATTGAGAGCTGTTTCCATCAATTTTTTGACCCACTCCCAACATATATCCATAGACA
>JBCCNG010000591.1:0-3090 GCA_039025955.1 Cyanobacteria bacterium P01_C01_bin.72
TCTTAAGACAATTATCCAGAATATATTTTTTTGAGTCAGAGACATTCTCACGGTTGACAACTAGGTTTTAACTTCTATTATTTGCGAAAAAATAGTAAAGGACGTAAATTAATAGCTTTTAATCGACTCATTTATCTAGACACAAATAATTAGCTGATTGAATAGCCAAAATACTAATTATTTTTACTTTCTATACTTAATTTGTCTGCTTAGACAAGGCTTGTTTACAAACAGTTCAAGAGTTCATGTATAATCATTTTTTTTGCCGTCGATCTATTAAAATAATTTGCAATATAAGTTTGATTGCTTCGGCGAAAAGATTAGAAATTAAGGTTTTTGGGTATATTGAATGATTACTATTTTATTAGTAGACGATCAGGCTCTTCTGTGCGAGGTGCTAAAAACTTGGCTTGACGTGGAAAAAGATATTAATGTTTTGGGAATTGCTCATAACGGTCAAGAAGCGATCGCCAAGGTTGAGGAACTACAGCCTGATGTTGTGCTGATGGATATTGATATGCCTCAGATGGATGGCTTGCAGGCTACCAAGGTTATTTCTCAGCGATTTCCCACAGTTAAAGTTATTATTCTTAGTGGTTATGATGATGATGTTTATCTGGGCAAATCATTGCGTGCAGGTGCAAAAGGATACCTGCTCAAAAATACGACAGCCGATGAATTAGTCAAGAAAATACGTTCTGTGTACAGCAATGTTAATTTGTTGGAGTCAGTCCGCAATGATAGTTCTTTAGTTACTGCGCAAGCTCGCTTGGAAGAATTAATTGCCACCTATAGCCAACAGCTAGAAGAGATAGTGGCGAAACATGATACACAGAATACTCAATATTCAGCAGATAATTTAATCGAAATAGAGCAAAAATTGGTGCAGCGCCTAGATGAACTAGAAAGCAAAATTGAGAGTAAGCAAGGCAACAAGATTAGCCAGCTAGAACACAAAAATCAGAACAGTTGGAAATCAATTCGTCGCGAGTTACTCAATGTTAATAGTCAATTTAATCAGGCAAATCGTAGTTTAAGCAGTCAATTTAATCAGCAAATTAACAACTTAAGACAAGATTTGGAAAGTCAACTTACCGAGGCACTAGAAGACTGGTCGCGTCAGCGCGCAGCTCTACAGGAATGGGCAGTACAGCGCGATGAAATGCGTCCCGATTTGGAAGACTATGAAGCCAAAAATCGTCAAGAATTAATGTCTGCAATTAATCCCATGCGAGCAACCTTGGGAGACGTAGATCGACAATTTAAAACCGTACAGGGGTGGTTAAAAGCCTGTGGTTTATTTAGTCTATTGGCGATCGCTCTTTCGGGATATGTACTGATATCTCAAATTAGGTCAGGGAACACCTGGCTCATCCCCAGTCGTACTTCTAATCCTGATACGGAATCGACTGAATAACCTGAGTACGATGAGTACCAAATAGTACCAAATGTATTCCATCCCAGAGTCTCAAATTGCCGATCAAAAAGGATGTAGCCAAACTTAACTACATCCTAATTCGAGAAGGTCTATTGAGAAGATAAACTATAGGTATTGTGGCGCAACTGGCTATCTAGTCGGACTTAATCTAACTTTTAGTTTTTTCTCTGATTTCACTTCTCAGGGTTCAATTGATGGTGCTGTCAGAGACACCATTGAATAACTATTGTTTCCAGTCAACTTGGCAGTTTGATTTAAACTTGGCACGGAAGCCCGTAGTCTAGCCGTAAGCTGACTAATGCTAGTGTCATAGATTTGCGTTACAACCTTGGGATATAAACCGATGCCAATGATCGGAATCAGCAAACAGGCAATGATAAATACTTCTCTTGGTTCAGCATCCACTAAATTGGTATGATCCACCAACTCTTTGTTCTCAGGACCATAGAGCATCTCGCGCAGCATCGAAAGTAAGTAGATCGGAGTCAAGATAACGCCAATCGCCGCTAGGAAAACAATACATACTTTAAAAGTTGAACTGTAGGCATCGCTGGTGGCAAAACCCACAAAGACCATTAGTTCGGCGACAAAACCGCTCATTCCAGGTAAAGCCAGAGAGGCAAAGGAACAGGTTGTCCACATGGCAAAGATCTTTTTCATCTTCTGACCAACTCCACCCATTTCATCCAACATCAGGGTGTGACTGCGATCATAAGTAGCTCCCACCATAAAGAAGAGACTTGCGCCAATTAGACCATGAGAGATCATCTGGAGCATCGCCCCGCTTGTTCCCAAGTCGGTAAAAGAGGCAATACCAATCAACACAAATCCCATGTGAGAGATTGAGGAATAGGCAATTTTACGCTTAAGATTGCGTTGAGCAAAAGAAGTCAAAGCTGCATAAACAATATTAACCACACCCAAAATTACTAGGGCAGGGGCAAAGAAAGCGTGAGCATCTGGCAACATTCCCGCATTCATCCGCAACAGAGCATAACCACCCATTTTTAGCAGTATACCCGCTAGCAACATGTGGGCTGGTGCAGTCGCCTCACCATGAGCATCTGGTAGCCAAGTGTGGAGGGGAAAAATCGGCAGTTTGACACCGTAGGCAATCAAAAAACCACCATAGAGAAACAATTGCAGCTTAAAAGAATAATCCTTCGCGGCGATCGCACTCATGTTAAACGTCACCGTGTCGCCGTAAAACGCCATGGTCAAGGCGGCAATCAGAATAAACAGCGAACCGCCAGCAGTATAGAGAATGAACTTAGTGGCAGCATAAAGACGCTTCTTACCGCCCCAGATAGACAAAATTAGATATACGGGAACTAACTCTAATTCCCAAACTAGGAAAAATAGCAGCATATCTTGGACGGCAAATACAGCGATTTGTCCGCCATACATCGCCAACATTAAAAAGTAAAATAGCTTCGGCTTGTATGTCACGGGCCAAGCTGCCATCATTGCCAAGGTAGTAATAAAACCCGTGAGCAAAATTAGCGGCATTGAAAGACCATCTGCCCCCACCGACCAATTTAGGTCTAGCTGAGGAATCCAGCTATAGCTTTCCACGAGCTGAAGATCGGGGTTACTAAAATCGTAATCTTGATAAAAGCCGTAAACGAGAATGGCAAAATCGATTAAGCCAA
>JBCCNG010000592.1:0-3075 GCA_039025955.1 Cyanobacteria bacterium P01_C01_bin.72
CAGAAAGTCAACATATCAGGTATCGTCTGCACTAATACTCGTTTTGAAGGGATGGTTTGGGGAGCAGTGGAAGTAGATGGCAGCGATGCTACTGATACGATCTGTCAGCTTCTAATTGGCAAAAAGTTTTTGCCTCAGCTTCATATGGTTTTACTGGACGGGATTGGTTTTGGGGGGTTTAACCTAGTTGACTTACCGTTGTTGGCTCAACGATTAAAACTGCCCTGCGTGGCAATGATGCGCAAGCTTCCCAAATTAGAAAAAATGAAGCAGGCAATGTCGAACCTGCCCAATTATCAACAAAGACTGGCAATTTTAAATCAGGCGGGAAAAATTCATGTATTTGAGCCTTTTGTCTTTCAAGTGTGTGGAGAACAGCCAGAAATTGTCGCCCAAGCTCTTTGGCAATTAACCGACTGTGGCAAAGTTCCTGAAGCATTGAGACTGGCTCATTTAATTGGAGCAGCAGTGATCAACGGCGAAAGCAGTTCCCAAGCTTAGCAATTGCTTAAAAAGTACACCGTAAACAGTTACTATAAGTGATATGGCTTAGTTTCACTCATAGTTACCATACTTTTGGCGGATTAATGTGATCCGACAAAGCTGGATAATTTGGCTTATCTCTAATTTTAGATAACAATAAAATAGGAAATTGCGTCCATGAATCAGTTAAGTAATCAAAATCAGGTAGTTAGATTCCTCTGTCGTCCCCAGGGAGGAAAAGCTTATTTGTTGAATGCTTTAAATTCCAACTCAGAACAAATATTTATGGAAGCTCTGCACAATGTAATCGATGCTATGAACCAAGATCTTGCCTCTGGTCTCAGCTCTGGTCTTTCCAAGAAATTGTAGATCTTGCCCCAACTCTTCTAGACTAAAGAAATACTGATAAATTTATATTTCTTAACATGGCTAGAGATCTACGAGGATTTATTAAAATTTTGGAGTCTAAGGGACAACTAAGACGCATTTCCGCACTGGTAGATCCCGAACTAGAAATTGCCGAAATTTCCAATCGCATGTTGCAGGCAGGAGGGCCAGGGCTACTGTTTGAAAACGTTAAAGGCTCTCCCTTTCCCGTGGCAGTGAATTTAATGGGAACGGTAGAGCGAATCTGCTGGTCAATGAACATGGAAGCGCCAGAAGAGCTAGAGACTTTGGGAACTAAACTGGCGATGTTGCAGCAGCCCAAACCGCCGAAGAAGATTAAGCAGGCGGTAGATTTTGGCAAGGTGCTGTTTGATGTTTTGAAAGCAAAGCCAGGTAGAGACTTTTTTCCTCCTTGTCAGCAGGTAGTAATTGAAGGAGAGGATGTAGATCTAAATAAAGTACCGATGATTCGACCTTACGTCGGTGATGCGGGCAAGATTATTACTTTAGGTCTAGTGATTACTAAAGATGTGGAGACTGGTACGCCCAACGTGGGTGTATATCGTCTTCAGCTACAGTCGAAGAATACCATGACCGTTCACTGGCTCTCGGTGCGGGGAGGGGCGAGGCACTTACGTAAAGCAGCCGAAGCGGGTAAAAAACTAGAAATTGCGATCGCCCTAGGAGTCGATCCGATGATTATTATGGCGGCGGCAACACCAATCCCCGTAGACTTGTCTGAATGGCTATTTGCTGGGCTGTACGGTGGCAGTGGGGTCAAGCTTGCCAAGTGTAAAACCGTTGATTTAGAAGTACCTGCTGATTCAGAGTTTGTTTTAGAAGGAACAATTACCCCAGGAGAAATGCTGCCTGATGGTCCTTTTGGCGATCATATGGGCTATTACGGCGGCGTAGAAGATTCTCCCCTGGTGCGTTTTCATTGCTTAACTCACCGCCAAGATCCAATTTACCTCACCACCTTTAGCGGTCGTCCGCCCAAAGAAGAAGCGATGATGGCGATCGCTCTTAATCGTATTTATACGCCGATTTTGCGCCAGCAGGTATCGGAAATTGTTGATTTCTTCCTGCCGATGGAAGCATTGAGTTATAAAGCTGCGATCATCTCCATTGACAAAGCCTATCCTGGACAAGCGAGACGAGCAGCACTAGCTTTTTGGAGTGCGCTACCCCAGTTTACCTACACCAAGTTCGTGATTGTGGTAGACAAAGATATCAATATTCGCGATCCTCGCCAGGTAGTCTGGGCAATTAGCTCCAAGGTTGATCCCTCTCGTGATGTCTTTATCCTGCCCGACACCCCTTTTGATACTCTCGATTTTGCTAGTGAAAAGATCGGCTTAGGAGGACGAATGGGAATTGATGCGACGACTAAAATACCTCCCGAAACCGACCACGAATGGGGAAAGCCGTTAGAATCTGATGCTGATGTAGCGAGTATGGTTGAGCGACGCTGGCAAGAATATGGCTTGGGAGATATTGATCTGACTGAAGTAGACGCAAACTTGTTTGGCTACGACATGAATTGATTACAGATTGCTGACCGAACTAATTGTACTTGAAGCGCAGCGCGTCCCCGCAGATCGTCGTCTCCTAAAGAGCGACGACTAAAAAGCTTTGCCTTCGCATTTTGCGAAAGCAACAGTACTCGCGCATTACATGCGGCTAAAGCCTTTGTTTGCGCCTGTCGGCGAACGGCGCATTCGCGCCAGCGTTGCGAAGCAACTTTGAGGGCGAGGCGAGCGCCTCTAGTCGTCGTAAGACGATATGCGAAGCGGTATCCTTTAGGACAAATCAATTTCTTACTTAGTTGGTGTGGCACCTCTTAACCGAGATAGTGGTAAGTTTCGGGGCAAGCGCCAAATTTGGGGTGGACGATCCAAAGTTCGTTGCGTTTTGTATATGGCGACTTTAGTTGCGGTTAGATTTAACCCGATAATCAAAGCTTTTTACGAGCGTTTAATTAGCAAAGGGAAACTGAAAAAAGTAGCTCTCACTGCCTGCATGCACAAGCTTTTGATTATTCTAAATGCCATGATGAAACAAAATTTATTTTGGCAACCTCAAGTTACCAATTAGCTCACCAATACCATTTTTGAATGACTCAACATCACGCAAGGTTTTGGTAGTGATGTAAGTTTGTCTTGTTAGTTTTTTATTTAGCGATCGCCTGAAAAAGACAAATTA
>JBCCNG010000593.1:0-3070 GCA_039025955.1 Cyanobacteria bacterium P01_C01_bin.72
AATAACTAATAACTCTATTTATTGCCAAAGTATATCGTAACGGGAAAGTTAAAATGTGGAAAGATGCCGATACTTTACTAAAGGAAATTAATTCATAGGCTAAACAAAAACTATCAATCGTTCAATTGTTGCTGTAACTTATCCAATTCTTCCCGATCCCGTTTTAACTCCTGTTCTAATTCCTGTAGCTGTTCACGGCGGGTTTCAATTTCGAGGGCGCGGCGGTTGAGTTCTAAATTTTGAGCCGTAATTTCTTGTCGCCACTTTTCTACTTTATTTTGCTCTGTTTCAATAAACTGGGGGTTAATGGCATTCCTGGTCAAATGCTGCTGTAGAATGCTTAAAATCCATTCCTTCGTGTCCTGAATACTAATTATCTGTTGCTCTTGATCTATTTCTACCAAAACTAGCACTCCTGGACAGAGAGAACTTTCTTTCGTTAGAAGTAAGGTTTGAGAATTATCTACCGACCAAACATATTCTGATTCTTGACGAGCAAGTACCTGAAGCTGAATTTCTTGAGAATCTGAATTAACTTCAACTTGAGCTAGGTATAGCATAACTTATAATTACTGCGATCGCTTATTAGTAAGAGTCCCGCCAAGCACCTTTACCAGACCAATACAGTTTTTGTCTTTAACTTCTATAAGAATAAATTTAAAAGATGTATTCAGCTAGGTAATTAATCTAACTGGATACATCAATAGTACTTTTAAATAGTACTTTTACTTGAGACGATCTAAACGTTCTCGTAATATTTCAGCTTGTTTTTTAGCTTCAGCCAAGTCGTTATTTGCTCCCTGAATTACCTCGGCGGGGGCTTTATTAACAAAACCAGGGTTGTTTAAACGTTTAGTCAAAGATTGGATATCTTTTTCGATCTTGTCTAACTTACGCTGTAATTTTGCTGCCAATGCTGCCACATCAACTAAGCCCGTTAGAGGAATTAAGACCTGTACTGTACCTGTTACCCCAGCAATTACCTGTCCTGGATCTTGATCAAGAGTGGCAGTGATGATTAGTTCTCCTACCTTAGCAATATCCTGAATATAGCTTTGGGTTGATTTTAGAATATCAGATTCGCGATCGCTTTCTGTCTGAAGAATTACCTTGATTTTCTCTCCTGGCTTAATTACGGATTCGGCACGTAAATTACGAATTGTGCCAATAGTATTAAAGAGTAAAGCAAAGCTAGCTTCTAAATCAGAATTGATTAATTCGGCGGCAACTTCTGGGTACGGCTGTACTGCTAGAGTTTGTTTGCCATCGGCTTGAGTTAGAGTCTGCCAAATTTCCTCTGTAATATGAGGCATAAAAGGATGAAATAGCTTGAGTATGCCTTCTAAGACGTAAGCTAATGTTTGCTGCGCCAATAGGCGAGAAGTTGAACCCTCATCTTGCCAGAGTCGGCTTTTAACTAATTCAATGTACCAATCGCAAAAATCATGCCAAATAAATTCATATAAGCCCTTCGCTGCCTCTCCTAGACCATATTGTTCAATGTTGTTTCTCGTTTGCTGTACAGTCTGATAAAAACGCGATAGTAGCCATTGATCCATCAATTCCCCGTGGGCATGATCAGGCTGTCCTAACTCTTGAGGTGTTTTGCCCTTAAGGTTCATCATCACAAACCGCGAAGCATTCCATAGCTTGTTGGCGAAGTTGCGAGAAGTTTCTACAGAGGCAGATTCTTGTTTCTTCCTGTCGTAGTCAAAGCTAATATTTTGTCCCGCGCCGACAACTTTAGTGATTAAGGTATAACGCAGTGCATCCGCACCGTATTTATCGATCATCAACAGAGGATCAATCCCGTTACCCTTAGTCTTAGACATCTTTTGCCCATTCTCATCTAGTACCAAACCATGAATATAAACATCATCAAAGGGCATCTTGTCCGTAAAATGTCCTGCCATCATTGTCATCCTGGCTACCCAGAAAAAGATGATATCAAACCCCGTAACTAGAGTCGTGGTGGGATAATACTTCGCTAAATCCGCCGTCTGATCTGGCCAACCCATAGTCGAGAAGGGCCATAGTCCCGAAGAAAACCAGGTATCCAACACGTCTGGGTCTTGTTCTAGCTGAACATTATCGCCATACTGCGCTTTGGCTTTAGTTAGCGCATCTGCCTCATCAAATGCCACGATAAACGGCGTATGATCCTGAATTTCTCCCCCCGTTTCCGAAACCACATACCAAGCGGGAATTTGATGACCCCACCATAGCTGACGAGAAATACACCAGTCCTTTAACTTAACCAGCCAGTCGCGATATACCTTCTTCCACCTATCAGGGACGTAGTTAGGAGAATTATCATCATCTAGGCAACCTAAAGCATTCTGAGATAGTGGTTCAATTTTGACAAACCACTGGGTCGATAATAAAGGTTCTACAGGTACTTTACCGCGATCGCTGTAGGGAACGCTATGGCGATAGTCTTCAATCTTCACTAGATTACCCAACTCATCCAGTTTCTGAACCACATTCTTACGGGCAACAAAGCGATCCTGTCCCTGAAACTCTCCTGCATTCTCATTCAAACTGCCATCCTTGTTCATGATGTTAATCATCGGCAGATTGTGGCGTTTACCCATCTCAAAATCATTAGGATCGTGGGCTGGTGTTACCTTAACGCAACCTGTACCAAATTCCATCTCTACAAACTCATCGCCAATAATGGGAATCTCTCGCCCCACTATCGGCAGAGTCAACGTCTTGCCAATATAATCCTTATATCTCTCATCATTCGGATTCACCGCAACTCCAGTATCTCCCAACATCGTCTCAGGACGAGTCGTTGCCACTTCCACATAACCACTACCATCTGTCAACGGATAGCGAAAGTGCCACAGATGTCCATCTACTTCTTGATTTTCCGCTTCTAAATCTGATACCGCCGATAACGAAGCAGGACACCAGTTAACCAGATACTTACCACGATAAATCAACCCTTGTTCATAAAGCTGAACAAAAGCCGTTTTCACCGCCTCCGATAAGCCTTAATCCATCGTAAACCGTTCTCGCGTCCAGTCCGCCGAAACCCCCAGGCTCTTTAACTGGTTAATAATTG
>JBCCNG010000594.1:0-3058 GCA_039025955.1 Cyanobacteria bacterium P01_C01_bin.72
CGCCTTTTTTCAGGTTCATCTCGCCCAAAAATCTGAGTATCGAGCATACTTAACAACAGATTTGTCAGAACAGCTTAATAATAATAATTTTGAGCTTTCGATTATCCACTCCCTAGAAGACACTGAACTAGAACAGTTTCAATAATCTGCCCCCTCTACTCACCTGCTCCTCTGTCTGCTACATGCGGCGAACCGAAACGCCTTTGTCTGCGCCTCTGCTCCCCCTACTTCATAACCATATCTCTTATCACTTTTGAAAAATGCTATCAGGTTTAGAGGCGGAGGTATTTTCTTCCTTAACGGCAAATATTTCCATGGCAGCCTGGTTCTGTTGCGGGTTGGCTGACCAAGTTTTTTGTAGCTTAAATAAGTCCCTGGTGTTGATTTGTAAATCTTCGGAGGGAAAGTTATACATCGCCTCTAAGATTGTCCAGCCATCAGACTCGGCTGGAGCATCTGCTGTTTCCAACAAAGCGGAACGAATTGCCAAAAATCCGTTTTTCTGGGGATGAGTTTTGATTACCGTACCTAAATCCTGAAAAAACTTTTCTCCTTCAGCCGTCTTGGTAAACCGATACATTGTCACGCGATCGCATTCAAAACGGCTGTTTAACCAGTAGCCCATCTCTTCGAGAGTCTGGCGATCAACAAATCGAGAATACATCCGAAACTCACGTGTCATTTCCCCCGTTTTGGCGAACTTTTCCAGTGACTTAACCGATACTTTGCCGCTAAAAGGGCCATAGATCAGCTTGACTTGTTCTGCGCTATGAGCGCTGGGAGCTTGAATGGCGATCGCCCCTAAGCCGATAACCATGCCCACCAAACAGCGTGAAATATTTCTTAGTTTGGTAATTTGCTTGAAATTCATTCCTAACCGTAAGTTGCTAAATTCTAAAGATTTTCAAGATATATTTGTATATTGCTTAAGTAATTTTACGATTACCGATATTCAAGTTGTCGCCGATAAAAACAAAAATGAACCAAATCTGCTCAAACTTCTTGAAACTTTTATAATCTGGATAGATCTATTAAAGAAAGCATGATGAATGAGCCTGGACAATTACGAACTTTGGCAGTAGATATTGGCGGTAGTGGAATTAAAGTGATGGTTCTCGACAATGACGGTAATTCCCTCAGCGATCGCGATCGACTCAAGACCCCTCACCCAGCCAAGCCCAAAAAAGTAATTGACACAATCCTCACCCTTGCTGAAAAACAAGAATATGATCGTGTTTCCGTTGGCTTCCCTGGAGTAGTACAAAGTGGGATTGTCAAAACTGCGGTCAACCTCCACGATGATTGGCTGCGATACGACCTAGCCAGCAAACTGGAAGAACTACTATCTAAGCCAGTAAAAGTGGCAAATGATGCCGATATTCAGGGATTTGGCGCAATTGCAGGCAAAGGGGTAGAGCTAGTAATTACTCTAGGTACGGGATTTGGTTCGGCTCTCTTTACCAACGGTAAGTTAGTCCCCAACCTAGAAATGGGACATCATCCGTTTCGCAAGAGAGAAACCTATGAAGAACAGCTAGGTCGAGCCGCGTTTGAGAAACATGGAGCAAAAAAATGGAATACACGATTACAAAAAGCCATTGCCCATTTAGATCACTTATTTAACTACGATACCCTCTATATCGGTGGTGGTGAAGCCAAGCAAATCAGCTTTAAGCTACCCGACAATGCCAAAATCGTGCCTAACGTCACGGGGTTGTTAGGAGGAATCAGGCTGTGGACAAGCTAATCATTAGTGACAAACAACACAGAACATTATGGGTCGTGGCTTGCACTACATGCGGCTAATATGCGAAGCGGTATCCTTTAAAGTAACTCGTCACCAATGCTTTTAACCTTTTCCCTCTTACCTCATTAATGTCCCAACTTACTCCCACAACAGAGAGCGCGCCACATCAAGAACCAATGCGTAGCGTGCATACTAGCAATTTTCCTGAAATTCTGCGTCAGTTGGGGATCTCTCTAGTAGTTTCTACTTATCAAGCAGGAAAACTAATTGTCTTACGTGCTGATGGTGAACATATTAATACTCACTTTCGCATGTTCCAAAAGCCCATGGGAATTGCCGCAGATCGTCATAAGATTGCCTTGGGCTGTAGTAGTCAAATTTGGGAATTGAGTAATGTTCCTGCGGTAGCCGCTAAGGTAAAACCTTTAGGCAGGCATGATGCTTGCTACCTTCCCCGTCAGTCACACGTGACAGGGGATATTGATATTCATGAGATGGCATGGGGTGGCAAAGATAATGCCGATCTTTGGTTTGTTAATACTCGTTTTTCCTGTCTCTGCACTCTGGATCAGCAATATAGTTTTGTTCCTCGCTGGCGACCAAAGTTTGTTACTGCCCTGACTCCTGAAGATCGTTGTCATCTTAACGGTTTGGCAATGGTTGAGCGACAGCCTAAATATGTTACCGCTTTGGGAGAAACGGATGAGATTGGTGGTTGGCGAGTTAACAAAGCTAACGGTGGCATTTTGCTAGATGTTTCTAGTGATGAGATTATTAGTCGAGGTTTGTCGATGCCCCATTCTCCACGTTGGTATGGCGATCGCCTTTGGGTTTTAGAATCAGGAGAGGGCAGTGTTTCCCTATGCGATTTCACTACGGGTAAGGTACAAGCAATTACTAATTTGCCTGGATTTACTCGCGGCATTGATTTTTGTGGTTCACTCGCCTTTATTGGGCTATCTCAGGTTAGGGAGACGGCTGTGTTTAGCGGTTTGCCCCTAACTGAAAGACTGAATGAGCGTATTTGTGGAGTATGGGTCGTTAATCTGGAAACAGGTCAAACTGTGGCGTTTTTGAAGTTTGAGGATGCAGTACAGGAGATATTTGCTGTCCGAGTTTTACCTAACATCCGTTTTCCCGAAATTATTGACTGGGATGAGAAGTTGATCGCCGCATCCTATGTTTTGCCCGATGAAGCTTTAGCAGATGTTCCCGAAGAAAGACGATCTGCTAGTTAATCTCATGCCTAATATTGGGAAGTTTGATCACGCTACACATGAATGCTACACATAGAATAAATTTGAATTCAAG
>JBCCNG010000595.1:0-3053 GCA_039025955.1 Cyanobacteria bacterium P01_C01_bin.72
AAGAACTAATCAAAGCCAGCTGTTGATTGCGCTGATATTCCATAAAGTCTAGTAGCCAATCTTTTAGATAGCGAGTTGCGCGACAGTCATCTTCGTTGTAGCTAAGAATTAATTCTAGGAGAGTACGATTCTGAGTAGTTAGCCACTGATCGTACCAGCAGACAGACTGATCGCCACTGCCTGTAGTTTCACGCCAGTAAAAACCAATCCAGTTGGCGATCGCTTTCAAGGAATAGCTTTCAACGGGAAAAATAACGGCTTTGGTAGCCCAATGATGAAGATCTACCAGGCGAGACAAAACTTCTTTTTTTTGTTCTCTGGGAGTGTTATAAAGTCTAGCTAAACGTTTGATTGCATCAGCTTCGTATTCAGAATAATGATAGATAGGTGCGTCGGGGTAAAGATCAATAAAGTCGAGGAATTCTTGCCAAATTTTGCCTTCGTCTTCCAGATTTTCGGCGAGGAAAGGATAAAATTTTTCCGTGCTGTTGATTCGATCTACCAGTAACACTCCCAATAGATAGTCAGTTTGCCTTTCGGGTTCAGCTTCGATATCAAAATATAGCTCGAACACGCCACTAGGTATAGGTTGAGTATTGACTAAATCAAAACTGGCTCTAATCATCGGGCGATCGCTCTCAATCGAGTTAACTTGCTGTTGTAGCTGTCTAGCAATACCAAAACCTAATGCTTCTGCCAAAATATCTTGGGGAACATCAATCAGGGTTTCTCGGGTATCTATGCCCATTGCCTGGAGGTATTCGTAGCGTTTGGGAGTAACTCCAGGAATTAAAGATAAATGTTCGCTAGACTGAGCAACATCATGACAGAAGCTATGCCAGCTACAGAGACTACATCGCTGACGAGAAATAAATACTTCTGGTTCATTGCGCTCAATGAGCATAATCAGACAGTCGGTAACTATATCGTGCATTTTAGTTAGCCAATGAGTTAGATTAATCTCATGGGTATTTTGATCTTTGAGAATTAATTGCGATCGCTCAGGAGTTGTTTGCTGGACAATAGCTAATATTTGAGCATGAAAAGCCGAGATGATCTTGTAATCTGGTTTTGCTTTGCGTCCCAGTTTAATATTGACGGGGACGTATTCCCAGTCGCCAAAGACTGATTTCCCTGACTGCTTAATTAAAATACTTGGTGCAGCAGTGAACGTTAGCTGATCGAAGAAATCTTGATGTTCCTGAGTTTGATATTTTGCTAATAAACTTGCAGATAAAGATGTTTGCCACTGCTGGTAATTAAGGCTTAAAGTCCCTCTGATGATACATTCTGCTCCCTGGGACATCAATTCCCTGGTTTGTTGAGCGTTTAGCTGCCAGTCTCGGCGAGATGCTTCTGGGTGCTGGGGTTCAGAGAAGAGGGCGGCAATGACTTTGCTAATGTGAGTTTTATTTTCCCGCTTAAGCTTGAGTAAAAAATCTTTGTCTTGATCTCTATTTTGGCGATCGCCATATATTTCCAGAAAGGTGCGACGATTACAGCGTTTATAGTTGAGTAACAGATGATCGGAAATTAGCATTGTTTAGCAATTAAACCAGAGAAAATAAGAGGAGGTGATAATTCTCTGCTGGTTGGCTGCACAAAAGTAGCTTTGACTCCAGTATTAGGTCGTCGAATATTTAAGGAAGAATGTCGATATACTAACAATGGTTCGCCACAGAGCAAGATCTTACGTATGACTAATAGTTTATCGAAAACCGACCTCAAAGAACACCGCCAGCAATTTCCTGGATTAATTAACAAGACCTATTTTAATTTTGGTGGTCAAGGAACAATGCCCCAATCTTCTCTTCAGGGGATTATTGATACCCATAATTATGTTCAAGAGGTAGGTCCTTTTTCGGGTAAAATTAACGGCTGGCTAACAGATAGGGTCAACTTATTAAGGGAGGCGATCGCTTTAGAATTAGAAACCGCACCAGAAACCATTACCCTGACAGAAAATGTTACCGCAGGATGCAATATCGCTATGTGGGGATTAGACTGGCAAGCAGGCGATCGCATTTTAATGACGGACTGCGAACATCCTGGCATTATCGCCACAGTTGAAGAAATCAAACGGCGGTTTGGATTAGAGATAGACATCTGTTCGATTATGGACACTCTTAACGAAGGCGATCCTGTTGCCGTAATTGAGAGTCAGCTAACCGAGAATACCCGCATGGTAGTTGTTAGCCATCTCCTCTGGAATACTGGACAGGTATTGCCCCTAAAAGCGATCGCCCAAGCCTGTCACAATTATCCTGCCCGACAGACTATCCGCGTGATGGTAGATGCGGCTCAATCTGTTGGTTCGCTTGATTTAAACCTACCTGAACTAGAAATCGACTACTATGCCTTTACTGGTCATAAATGGCTCTGTGGTCCTGCTGGCGTGGGGGGGCTGTATGTTAGCCAGGAGGCATTTGCTGACTTAAATCCCACTTTTATTGGCTGGCGCGGTGTAGAAATGAACGCTCAGGGTAAACCGATCGCCTGGAAACAGGATGGGTCTAAGTTTGAAGTGGCTACTTCCGCTTACCCCGAATATGAAGGTTTAAGAAAGGCAATTGCTATTCATCAACAGTGGGGGACAAAAAGCGATCGCTACCACCGAATTAGGGAACTCAGCAGCTACCTTTGGTCACAGCTACAGCAAATCGAACAAGTAACCTGTCTAAAAGCGACACCTCCCGCAGCGGGGCTAGTATCTTTCCAGGTGACAGGAATTGACCATAAGCAGCTAGTAGATACTTTAGAACAACAGGGTTTTCTCCTCCGTACAATTGCCGACCCCGACTGTATCCGCGCATGTGTCCATTACCTGACTTTGACCGAAGAATGTGATCGCTTATTAGAGGCAATTCGCTCAACAATATAGTTGTTACGTCGTGTGCAACTATTTTTAAGTTATCGCTTAAAAAGCTTTTAGCTGCCACAAGCAAAGCTTGCTTAGGCGGCGAACATGCGGCGAATATGCGAAGCGGCTTGCACTTGTAACATTGAGTGTATCCACGAGGGCAATAGCCCTCAAGCGCATTGCGCGTGATGCG
>JBCCNG010000596.1:0-3038 GCA_039025955.1 Cyanobacteria bacterium P01_C01_bin.72
AGCTTGTAGAGGTACAGCCAGGAAAACTTTCCTCTTATGGTTACGACTTCATTCCCTTAAAATAGCTGCAACTATAGTGTTTTTTGTTTTTACATAACGCTAATTTTTGTCCCAATCTCCAATACTCGATCCTCCACAGGAAATAAAAATGGATTCACTTTGTGGTGTTGTTTTGCGCCAGTGGTAAATAGGGCTTGCTGGAAAACTGAGATTTGATTAGTTATAGTCATTCCAAATAGAAACCGTCTGATTTTAAGTATCGTACTATTACTGCTACCTACGCGAACGCATATGCGTTCTGGTGTGCGAAGCACACACTGGCGCTAACGCGCCGCACGAGCTAATAACTTGTATGGTATGGAAATTAATTAGAACGGCTATATTAACCACCTAAAACTGCTCTAACTGCCCTAACTGCTCTAACTGTTGAAATTACCATAGTTGCAGCTATTTTAAGGGAATGAAGTCGTAACCATAAGAGGAAAGTTTTCCTGGCTGTACCTCTACAAGCTGCACTGCGCCATTGCGATCTCCCGACTTGAGAAATTTGATTGTTCCTGTTGCTCCTGATAAATTAAATCCAGACTGGGAAAGAGCCTTTTGAACTCCTGTGCGACTAGGGGCATTGGTTAATCCCGCAATTAAAGTTTTGCTAGCATCATATGTCATTGCCGTGCGCCAGCTAACATTACCTCCCCAGAGACGACGGGCGGCGGCGGAAAATTCTGGATTTACACCACTCAAAGCATGCCAAGGTACAGCAAGAACTAAGCCCACAGCCTTTTCTCCCCCAATTTCTAAGGTTTGGGGTTTATAGAGACTATCTCCCGCCAAGAGAGGCAATTGACGATTATTGAGCTGCATCAACAGATAGGCTTTGCTGATCGTCGTCGAATCATTGAGAAAAACTAGTGCCTGTACTCCCTGGGCTTGAGCATCTTTTAAGATTGCAGCGGGATTAAAATTATTGTTGGATAAGTCTACTTCGCTGACAATTTCACCGCCATTGCTGACAATTTCTGTGGTAAAAGTTTCCTGTAAAGAGCGGCTGTAGGCACTTTGAGAGTTGTAGACGATCATCGCCTGCTGTAGCTGGAGTTGATTGAGAAAATATTTGGCTAGAGCATTACTAGTAAAGCGATCGCTGGGTACGGTACGAAAGATGTAGTCACCCTGACTAGAAATCGCAACTGAAGTGCTGGTAGGAGAAATAGCAACCAGTTGATTTTGCTGATATATGGGGGCAGTGGCAAGAGTTACACCGCTGGAAAAATGTCCCACAACCCCCAAAATTTCTGGGTCTTTAACTAGCTCTTGCGCTACCTGTGCCGCAGCTTGAGAGTCATTATCGTCATTGACAATCACTACTTTGAGCGGAACACCATTAATACCTCCTTGCTGATTAATTTCCGACTGTGCTTGAGCTACCCCACGCAGAATTTCTTGAGCTGTAGATTGTTCAGTGCCAATGGGCACAGAAACAGCAATACTATGGGCTTGGTTGATGCCAATACGGGCATTATTGAGATAGATTAGCCCTTCAGGATCGTTACGTTGCTTATTTAAAGATTGCTCTAATAAAGATACCGCTTCGCTATAATTCTGATTGGAGATCGCCTTAGCTGCCGCTTCTCTTTCAGGAGTTAGAGCCTGTGGGAATAAAATTTTTGCTCCTGTACTAGGTTGTAAATCACTAGCAGTAGCTACATCTACAGCAGAAACGTCTGCTGAAGAAACATTCTCTGGGCGATCGCCGTCAAGAGAGATATCTAGAGCCTGTTTATTACTCCATAACCACCATATTCCTCCGCCAATTACCCCTACTGTAATTAAAAGCGACAATAGCAAAACTAAATTTTCTTGTTTCTGGTTCATGGCAGCAATAAAAATCGGTCAGAATAATTGAAATGTGCAGCAGACAATTGACAATTTTTTAGATATCCTAAAAAACCGAACTGAAAAGAGATATTGTGGTTTAATAATCAAACAATTTTAAGCGTCGCTGATTTGAAGTATGAGACTCAAAAGTAATCTGCTCGTAGCTATCAGCTTTTTGATTGACTTGCTTGGTTGTAAAAGCCATGAATTCATACATTGATTCAATAACGCCAATTTTATTTGTCATATTTCTGCATATTTTTCAGAATGCCGACATATTACAATGTAACTCTCAATGCCGACTTATAAAGTAATGAAAAACATATTTAAACAATTATTGATTTTGACAGCCCTGCTTGCCACAGGATGCACTGGCTTTGGAGGCTCTTCCCCAGAAGAATCAGAAGTAGAAGAAGGGATAGATGTGCAAAAAAATCCTATAGCGGCAATTCAAAAAGCAGTTGAACTCGGCAAAAATATCGACGATAATGTGATCGCCAATCGAGATCCAGTTGAACCTGTTTCCTTCAAAGAATTGCTGAAATATCTACCATCAGCTCCCCAAGGATGGCAAGCTGAAGAGGCAGAAGGAGAAACTAATTCTTTCGCTAACTATAGTATCTCTCAGGTAAGCCAAGCCTACGTCAACGGAGACAAAAAAATGGAGGTGAGTATTTTTGATTGGGCATTTAATTCTGCTCTCTATACCCCTTTCTTACTGTCTACGGAATTTAGCCAGGAATCAACTGCTGGCTACAATAAAGGCATAAAAATTAACGACATACCAGGGAGAGAAGAGTTTGACTATAGCCGCCAAGCAGGTAGTTTAAATCTGCTGGTGAATAGCCGCTTCTTAGTGCAAATTGACGGTGACAATATTGATGAGCAGGAATTACGAGAGTGGTGGAAGCTAGTTGATTATCAATCTCTCAACAAAATATAAACCGCGTTTAGTTTAAAATCCATAGTCTAGAAGTTAACTGTTCGAGGGATTGGTGACAAGTTAGAGGTTTATGTTGGTTATCAACTGCTTTTTAGGTAGTAGGTAGTAAATAGACAAAATATTTACTCATCAATGATAACCAACTTTTTGACTTAAATTGAGTCAAGAAGGCTTCTTTGGTACAATCACCATAATTTTTTAGCTGAATAAGTCAAAA
>JBCCNG010000597.1:0-3023 GCA_039025955.1 Cyanobacteria bacterium P01_C01_bin.72
CGATCGATTGCAACGAGAATTTTGTCATACATCTTTTCGTTCCTCACTCATGGTTGGTTATTTATTAAAATTGGAAATCACAAATCACAAAGGCGATTCGGTGTACCCAAAACGACGGGCATAAACGTCTCATGTAGTCAGGGGTTCTGGTGTATCTGCTTTCTCATCTAGCAATAGCTCGGACTTAGAATCAATTGGCTGACGGACAATCAGAACTGAACAGGGTGCATGGTGAGTCACATAGTTACTAACGCTGCCGAGAAACATTTCTTTTAGTCCTTGAAGTCCTCTGCTACCGACGATAATTAAATCTGCCGACCAATTATCTGCCAATTCGCAAATTTCCCAGCCTGGATTACCATTTAACTGAGTATATTCTGCATTTACCCCTTGGGCGATCGCTTTTCGAACCAGGTTACGCAACAGTTCTGCTTCCTGCCGTTCGTATTCATCAAATTTTTGGTACAGCATTCCACCATCGCTACCTTTTAAAGCTGCATAGTAAGCATAGGTAGGTAATATTGGATAGTCCAAATCTTGCTCTGATAAAATGTGTAGCAACATCAACGTTGCTTCCGTTGTCTGAGCGAGGGACACTGCTGTATCGAAGATCTTCTCGCTTCTAGAAGAATTGTCGATCGCTACTAATATCTTGTTAATCATTATGAACACCTATTTGTAAAGTTGATGGTTAGTGATTGGTCGCCAAAGGTTGGCTATTGCTGTTTTCATCAGACTCAGACAAGTTTTGTTCGAGATTTTGATCGACTGAGTTACGAAAAATCAAAACCGAACAGGGCGCATGATGGGTTACGTAGTTACTAACGCTGCCGAGAAACATTTCCTTCAAACCTTGAAGTCCTCGGCTACCGACGACAATTAAATCTGCTGACCAATTGGTCGCCAACTCGCAAATCATCCTTCCTGGATTGCCAGATAGCTGAGTAAATTCAGCAGCAATTTCTGCCTTTGTGGCTTCTTCTGTAAGATTTTGGAGCAGTTTTAGTCCCCGTTGTTCGTACTCGGCAAATAGCTGATGATATTGCTCGTAATCTATTCCTTCGACTAAGGGATAGTAAGTATTTAAGGGGGTGATCGGATATTCGGATTCTTTGGGCGACATAACATGAAGTAGCATCAAATTCGCCCCCGTAGTTTTTGCCAGAGACAGGGCGGTATCAAAGACAGGTTTGCCAAGAGGCGATTGATCTACAGCGACAATAATTTTGTTAATCATAATGTTTTGTTAGTTTTTAGGTGGTCAAGACAACTAACCTAATAAGGCGTTGGTCATTTAGTAATGTCGCACGCAAGGTTATCTGTCGTAGCTATAAGCTATAAGCCGCGCGATGCTATCGCATCGCCAGTCGTCGAAGACGACGAACATGCGGCGAATATGCGAAGCGGTATCCTTTAGAACTAAGCGCCTTTGTGCGCGTAAGCGCTGCGCTCTAAGCTTTTTAGATTAATAATTTAGTATGAGCAGATATCAAAAGAGCTTGATAGCATTACGCACTCACCAACGCCCCTAATAATTAATTGTTAGCCTGAAAGACTTTGCCCACTTCTAAGGGAATTAAAAGTCAACCAAAGTTCTGTTCGACTTCGGCAATATGCAGTCTGGTTTTTAGCACTGTATCGGGGTTGAGGCTAATCGAGTCAATACCTTGTTCGACTAAAAATTGAGCAAATTCGGGATAGTCGCTCGGTGCTTGTCCGCAGATGCCAATTTTGCGTTGATTTTGTTTGACGGTAGAAATTGCCATACTTAGCATCGCTTTGACTGCGGGGTTGCGTTCGTCAAATAAATGAGCCACTAAAGCTGAGTCGCGATCAAGTCCCAAAGTGAGCTGAGTCAGATCGTTTGAACCGATGGAAAAGCCATCAAAGACTTCAGCAAATTCGGCTGCCAGCAAAACATTACTGGGAAGTTCACACATCACGTAGACTTGTAAGCCATTTTCTCCACGAACTAAGCCGTGAGTTGCCATTTCTGCTAATACTTTGCGTCCTTCATCAGGGGTGCGACAGAAGGGAATCATGGGAATGACGTTGGTTAAACCCATCTCGTCGCGGACTCGTTTAAATGCCTGACATTCCAAAGCAAAAGCTGCTTTATACTTCGGATCGTAATAGCGACTCGCGCCTCGCCAGCCTAGCATTGGGTTCTCTTCTTCTGGTTCAAATTGTTTGCCACCTAATAAGTTGGCATATTCATTACTCTTAAAGTCCGACATTCTGACGATGACGGGTTTGGGATAAAAGGCGGCTGCGATGGTGGCAATACCCCGCGAGAGTTTATCGACAAAGAAATCGGGTTTGTGGGCATAATGAACAGTTTGACGAGCAACTGCCATTTTTTCTTTACCGTCTTTTAGTTGGTCAAAGTTCAGCAACGCTAAAGGATGGACTTTTATATGATTGGCAATGATAAACTCCAGTCTAGCTAAACCCACCCCGTCACAGGGCAAAGCAGATAAACTAAATGCAGAGGCAGGATCGCCTACATTCATCAGAATATTGGTTTTAGTGTCGGGCAACTCGTCGAGTCGAATTGATTCAATCGCAAAGGGTATCTTACCCCCGTAGACTTTACCTTCTTCCCCTTCGGCGCAGGATACGGTGACTTCTTCCCGTGAGAGAATACTATTAGTAGCATTACCACAACCGACAATCGCTGGTATACCCATTTCGCGAGCGATGATTGCAGCATGACAGGTTCTACCGCCTTGATTGGTGACGATTGCACTGGCTTGTTTCATAATTGGTTCCCAGTCGGGATCTGTTTTGTTGGTAACAAGAACTTCTCCTGGCTGAAACTTGTCGATGTCGGTCACTTCTAGAATTACCCTAGCTACTCCTGCACCAATCTTTTCGCCTACGGATCTACCTGTGGTGAGGATGCGTTGCGAAGCTATGTCTCTAGGCTTATCGCCCTCAACATCAAGTTTATATGTCTGCAAAACATTGTTAGTTTTTTGGGATTGAACGGTTTCAGGACGAGCTTGAACGATATACAATTC
>JBCCNG010000598.1:0-3006 GCA_039025955.1 Cyanobacteria bacterium P01_C01_bin.72
AGTCTTTGCAAAGAGACACTTTCTGGTTTACAGTCTATTTTCTTTCGCTGGCAGAAAATTAGTTATTATTTTTCTCTTGCTTCTGTTTTCTTGAAGTAACAAGATTGGAGTAATTTTGCTTCTTTTTCTAATTGATATAGTTATTTAATGTAATATGCGGCTAAAAATATATTAATACATACTAATTTTCTGCTGCTAGTTTTGTTACAGAATTTATCAAAACAGCTTAATCAGATTAGCTGTTAAAAGTATAGCTAAAAGCATACCCCAAACCCAGTCTAAAATTCAGTTTCTTAGATACTTATATATCGATATACAACCAAACATATAACAAACAGTTAAATTTAACACCTTCTATTAAGAATCAAAAAATATCCGCAGAATAGTTACTTTATTTTCAATCAACAAAAATCATAATTCAACCATGGCAAAGAATTCCAATAACACAGTTAGAGACTACCTCAAAGAAATCGGTCGAACTCCTCTACTAAAAGCAGAAGAGGAAGTGAAATATGCTAATCAAATTCAAATGATGCTACCTCTGCTGGAAAAATCAGAGTTGACTTCAGAAGAGCAGAAAATAGTTAATTTAGGGCAAAGAGCAAAGCAAAAAATGGTTGAAGCGAACCTAAGATTAGTAGTCTCTATCGCCAAAAAATATCACAATCGTGGCTTATCAATGCTGGACTTAATCCAGGAAGGCAGTATTGGTTTGATGCGAGCAACCGAAAAATTCGATGCCAGTAAAGGTTATAAATTCTCTACCTACAGCTATTGGTGGATTAGACAGGCAATGACTAGAGCGATCGCTAATTATGCACGCACAATTCGTCTACCAATCCATATAACTCAAGACTTAAATAAAATTAAAAAAGCAACTCGCAAGCTCTCCCAAAAATTGGGGCGCAAACCCACCGAGGAAGAAATTGGGGCGGAACTTGATATGGAGTTAGACAAACTTAGAGCTTTGGCGCAATCAGCCAGAATTACTAAGCCAAAAAGTCTTAACGTGACCATCGATGAAAATCAAACAGAGTTAGGACAAATTCTCGCTGATGATGGTGCTTCACCCAGCGATTTTGTTTACAGCCAAGAGACCCAGTCACACATTCAGGGCTTACTCCATACTCTATCCCCCAAACAAAGAGATGTCATTACCCTACGTTATGGTCTGAGAGATGGCAGAACTATGACCTATGAACAAATCGGCGATGTATGTGGCATCAGTCGGGAAAGAGTAAGACAAATCAAAAACAAGGCGATGAAGCTTCTGAAGAAGAGAGCGATCGAGCATTCTAGCTTGGCTGGATAGAATGATAGTCTATTGGGAGAATGGGCTGATAGTCAGGTTAAAGATTTACCACAGTTTCTAGATGAAGATATTACTCTGTCGGGAATGCAACTACTAATTGAGGGTGTAACTCCCAAGCAATACCGCCAGAAAAACTAATAGTTTCTAAATCTCCACAAAAACAATATAGCAGCTACAGTAACACCGATAGACTGTCCCAACCATAAACCAACGCCACCCAGGTCAAAATAAAACCCTAGAAGATATCCCGTGCTTAAGCCGATTAGCCAAAAGGCAGAAATATTCAGTAAAACAGGAATGCGAATATCTTGAATTCCCTGTAGTGCGCCATAGGTAATTTTTTGCACTGCATCCAATACCTGTGAAAGGCTAGCAATTCTCAGTATAGGTACTGCTAAAGCAATAATTTCACTATTGGCAGGATCTTCAGGATTGAGATACATGCCGACGATCTCTCGCGGAAAAGCAAACATCACTACTGCCAACAAAAACATCACAATCGAACCAATTCCAATGCTAATATATCCTGCCTGTTTTACTCTCAATCTGTCTTGCCGCCCCAACCATTGACCTACCCTAGCAGTGGTAGCAAAGGACATTCCCAAAGGAATCATAAAAGTTACCATGATAGTCTGAAACACAACTTGGTGAGCAGCTAGGGTTTCTGTACCCAAAGCACCCATTAGATAGGTAACAACGGTGAATAGCCCTAGTTCTAAAGCCATGAATATGCCGATGGGAATACCTGTTTTAAGCAACTCCAGAATTGTATTAGGCTGGAATTTATGTAGCTGATCAAAAAAACGATAGTTGGCTAATTGGGGATGTCTGAGAATATAGATAGCCAGAGCGATAAACATGACCCAAAAAGAAATCGCGCTAGAAATCGCCAACCCCGTTAACTCCAGACGAGGAAAGCCAAACTTACCAAAGCCCAAGATGTAGTTACCAGTTACATTAAGTACCGTCCCTAAAGAGACAATAATCATAATGGGACGAGCTAAAGACAGCCCAGAAACTACCCCTCGCAACTGAGCAAAACCTAAAGCAGGAAAAAAGCCCCAAAGAATATAGTCCAGATAGCTACTCGCCAGAGTAACCGTAGCTTCTGTTTGTCCCCATTGCAGCATCAGCCGATCTAAATCTGCGATCGCGATCATTATTGGGATGGATAACAGCAAAACCAACCACAACCCTTGACGAGTCAACTTTTCAATTCTGGTTTGATTCCCCGCACCATAGGCTTCGGCAACCAAAGGGCTAATTCCCATCACAATTCCTCCTACAGTGTTGAGAATAGCGAGAAAAGTCCAAGAAGCTAATCCCCCAGCCGCTAAGGTCTCTGCTCCTAATCTACCCATCATAATAGTGTCAAAAAATCCCGTCAGAGATTGAGCTATCTGCGCGCTAGTTAAGGGAATGGCAAGTCGTAAAAATTCTTTTGCTTCTTTTTGTAGAGAAAAGCTATTAATCGTTAAAGTCATTTTTCTCTTCGATATTTAATATTTATTTTTTGGCTAAACACATCATGTCATTAACTAGCTACTCACATCTTCTAAAACCTTGCTCGACTATCAAAATCTTGCTTATAATTTATCTTTTAAATTCCTATTTATACTAAGGCAACCTTTATTATTTTAATTAGAAGCAAGTCCCAATTTTTTCATAGAATTTTGCAAAGCTTTTTCATAAGC
>JBCCNG010000599.1:0-3005 GCA_039025955.1 Cyanobacteria bacterium P01_C01_bin.72
TCCCCAGTAAATTACTCCCGTATTGGCAATATTTTTCAGTCTCAGATCAAAAATATTATTGAGCAATCCTCCAGGTTTCTGCGTCCCAAATACCCCCCGATAGAGAATTTTTCCTGCTTCTTGCTCTTGCTGATAAGCTTCAGTCTGCACAAAACGATTACGGTAGTGTGCTTTGCCTCCCTGAAAAGAAAAGGCGCTAATCATACCATCACCATCAAAAGGATGATGGATCGCTTCGCCGCCAATATCTAATAAACCTGGTCCATTCCGAAATAGTGTTCCCGATAGTTCGACAGGAATTTCTCCTTCAATTTCGGTGATCTCATAATCGTATTCATTCGGTTGAGAATCATAACCCCGCTTCCATTCTTCAAGATTATAAGTGGGGTTACTGGATGTTTGAGGAATGGTATTAGTCATGGTGGTTGGTGTATAGGAGCGATATTACTTTTTTAAAAGTATCAAGGATTGTAAAGTTTCTTATCTATATTTTAGGATAGTTTAAATTTATTGCATCGGTAAAGGGACGATGATCGTACAACATTGCTAACTATGACAAGTTAAGATATTTGCTCGTCAGGATGTCCCCAGCTTGTTCAACTCCGCTGTTGAGTTTATCTGCGGTTTAGTTATAAATCAAAGAAATTGATTCAAATTTTGCCGAAAGGCTGACCATATTTAGCCCAATTCTCTTTATTAAAGGGAGACTGCCAGCGGAGAATCAATTTGCGTTCCAGTTTTAACCGAGCTGTTCTATTTTCTGGAGTATCGTACCAAAATGCACTACACACTTTTACCTCCAGCCCGTATTTACGGTGCAGCTCGATATAATTGGCAATATAGTCGCGGCAATCATGGACTCCATTCCACCTCTGTTTAGCGGTTTGCATTGTTTCGCCCACATAAAGCAGCAGTGGCAGGACATTATCAATGATGAAATAAATACAGATTCTTTCTCCGTGTTCGTTGTGGCGATAAAACGTAGAAGAATGCAGCTTGAGCTGAAAAGGATTAATCTTTTCGTAATCGCAGTGACTTTTTGGTGGGTCAAATAAGCTAGTTTGCTGCGGTGGCTTGGTAGCCAAGGCTCGCTGTTGAGCCAGAAAGATCCGTTGTTTCCACTTAACCAGTGCCGTTTGGCTCATTAACTGTTTTGGCTGTTCGACTCGGTAAGCTGATTTAGCTTCAAATAATTTAAACTGTTTCGACACGGCGATCGCTTAATGTGAAAGATTCAACCGCACATCATATCATTGATGTAGGTGAGTTTTTTGATTCTTTTCTCCTCATTATTTATCTATGTTTTGGTGAAATGCAAGTATCTTCAGCTTCCTTACTTGATGCTTAATTTTAAATAAATAAATTTATTTTCCAATCAGGACTTCTCGCATCCGTAAGCCGATCGCCTGAAGCGAAAAACATTGCGCTCTCTGTTTAGCTCTTTTGCCCAGTTTTTGTCTTAAGTCAAAATCGTCTAGTAGTTTGGCTATCGCCCTAGCTAAAGCGGACGCATCCTCAGGGGGAATAATAATTCCTCCGTCTGCTGTCTCGCCAGGTAAAATGTCTTTGATTCCCGCTACGTCTGTTAAAACCACAGGTAGTTTAACCGCCATGGCTTCGACTGGTGCGAGGGGAAAACCTTCCCAGCGAGAGGGTAGTGTATAAAGATCGGCGGCACTTAGATAGCGACTGAGCAAAGTGCGATCGCTAATAAATTTGTTGATCCAAACAATATTAGTTAGGTTTAAAGCCTCAATTTGCTGTTTGAGTTTGGGTGCATCAGTACCCGTCCCGATCAATAAGAGGCATAGTTCCTGATTAGGGTAAATCTGACAGATTTGTTGCCAAGCTAGCAGCAATATATCTAACCCTTTTTGAGCAATTTCTACTCTGCCATGCCAAACTACAACTCTAGTAGATGGGCTGATGCCTAACTCTGCTCTAGTAGTGGCTAGAGAATGAACGGAATGATCTGACTCCGGTAAGCTGAGAGGATTGAAAATCTGATGAATTTTGGTAGCGGGAAAACTATACTGTTCTTTAACTCGTGCGATCTCTCTACTCGAAGCAATAATCAGTCCAGCACAGTTGACTAGCGATCGACGGCGGAAAGCAGACTCTAAAATACTTTGGGTTCGATCTAATCCCTGAAAACAGGCATAAATAGGCAGATTAATCTTTTTCCCCATCGCCACGCAGTCATCAAAACGAGCATATTCGTATTCCTGGCAGAGTAAAGCTAGGCAGTTATCTCGCTGTAATTCCCTTGCCAATATATCTGTAGGCGTGGCTAAGTATGTTCCCACGCTTTTGATTAGATCTTTAACTACGACTAAACTTGATCTGCGCCACTGATGGCGATCATCTACATCTTTGAAAGTCTGTCCTGTTTGTGCACCGTAGGCTTTGAGAGAGTTACTTTTGAAAAGAGAATAGCCAGCATAGATTCTGCGCGTTGGTAAGGCACAAATAGTTGCCCCTGTCGGTAAATGCTCAAAACGTGTCGCTTCATTTACCTGGGTCGTAATGCAGTACAAGACTGAATCTACTCCTGCGGTTTGTAGAGCCTTGATGTAGTTAAACATAAAGCTGCCGACAAAATTTTCGCAGTAGTCTCGAAAAGTAATCTTCATTCCCGCGACAACTTCATCAATTAAGTCGTAGTTGTGTATTAACCCTACCGTCGGTTTGTCATTAAACATTGAGCATTAAACATTGAACATTGAACATTGGGCATTACTTCTTACTCATTACTCATTACTTCTTACTTCTTACTTTTTATTCCTGCCAAAGGATTATCTGTCGCGATCAACTTTCTCAATCTCTCAAATACTTTTCTCCCTATTTCTGGCGGTAAAAAGTAGCGCAGAGCAAACTTTAGCAATAATTTTTGCATAAAACTTTGCCGTAGAATTGGCAGATGTTTTTGTATCGACCAGCGTAAATGTTGACCTGCGGCTTGGGTTTGCTCAGAGTCTTGACCATGTTGTAGATATAGGCTGGCA
>JBCCNG010000600.1:0-2998 GCA_039025955.1 Cyanobacteria bacterium P01_C01_bin.72
TCTGCAGAAGAAAATTGATGTCATTCGCTAGCAGCAATTTATTCCTGTGGATAAATATTTAAGCTTGTCATTGGCAGGTTGACAAATATGATGATACAAGCGGTTCTAGCAAAACAAATATAAGCCTAATCGACTCATCCTGTTAGCGATCGCCAGGCAAACTTACAGTTAGCTTTCAGGCCAATTTCAATTTAGGTTACCTTGCATAAGAAATCATCTGGCTTACAACCAATAGAAAATTCAGCTGTCTTAATTTTTTCAGGCTAACAATTAATCTTTAAGAAGTAATTCTTCAAAACTCATCTATTCTGCTCAGAGAGGATTGACAAACTTTATCGGCACTGACGTTATCAACGATTTCTTACCTGTAGTAATATCAAAAGCTGCTCAACAATTTTGAACTTGAGTTTGAAGGCTGCTTGAAAATCTTTTTCTAAAAAGAATCCGTCGAGAAAAATAGCTAACCGTTTAGAATACCTCGAAAGGTAGGGAAGCTCAACTGTTTCGTTCTTACGATAGAAGGATGAAGGTCTGCACAAAGTAGATTTCAATAAAGTTTATCAACACTAACGGTGTCTTTACAATATTAGAACAGTCAATATTGAAGGAAGTATATCTCTTGATCCAGAGCTTTTCAGTCACTTAGCGTTGTTCCTTAAAAAGCTAGAAGCTAACGCTAAAGTTTTCGCCATAGGTCTATTAATGACTGTCAAAAGCGGTTTTTCGCTGAACCAGTCACTTGATTAAGATATCTACAAAAAACCGATTTTGATAGTGCTGTTCTGCCGCATTTTATTGCCTTTTGTCATATTTTATTTATGAGGTCACTATGAGCACGCCAGTCAGGAGAAATGCTCGTTCTTCTAGAGAAAGTAAAGACAAATGGATTGAACGATTTGCTCGATTTGGCTACGCGGCTAAAGGAATTGTCTACGGCATAGTCGGTATATTGGCTGTGCAGGCGGCTTTTAATTGGGGTGGTAAAGTCACAGGCTCTCAAGGCGCTTTCGAAACAATTGCGAATCAGCCACTGGGCACCGTGCTGTTATTTCTAGTTGGTGTTGGCTTGGTAGGATATGTTGTTTGGCGGTTTATTCAAGCAATTTATGACCCAGAGCATAATGAAGAAGGAGTTGGAGCCATTGGCCGACGCCTTTCCTATGCAGCCAGTGGATTGATTTATGCAACGTTGGCTTTTTCAGCTTTTCGACTTGTTTTTGGTAATGGTTCATCATCTGGCGGCGGTAGCTCTAGTAGTCAGCAAACGGCTACGCTGTTGGCTCAACCTTTTGGCCAATGGTTAGTGGGACTGGTTGGAGTCGCTAGCGCTGGCTACGGGTTTTATTGTATTTATCGGGGTATTAAAACCAAATTTCGTAAGAAGTTAAAGGTTCATCAAATGAGTTCAGTGGAGGAAACTTGGGCAATTCGCATTGGTCGATTTGGCCTAGTCTCAAAGGGGATTGTTTCTCTCATTGTGGGTTACTTTTTTGTGCAAGCAGCACGCTCGGCCAATCCTAATCAGGCAAGAACAACTGAGGGAGCATTAGAGGCCATTCAGCAGCAATCATTCGGAGCAATTTTGATGGGAATTGTTGCCTTTGGATTAATTGCTTACGGTATTCACATGGGAGTTCAAGCTCGTTATCGGCGCATCTCACCAGATTGAAGCCTTTGAGAAATGCTTAGTAAGGCTTTGCTCAGTTATCAATTTGACGTATCCGCTTACTGGTATTAAGCTTTCTGGCAAATCGTCGCGCCGATGACTCCTAAATAGGATAGATATAAATATTTTGATTTTGTTGGGTTGAAGATAAGAAAATGTCTAAGCAAGCCCATTTGATTTTTAATCCAGTTTCAGGACAGGGAGATGCTGAAGCCGACTTAGCGTTTATTCGGTCAAGTTTAGAAGCAGTCCTCGACTTAACGATTTGCAAAACGTCGCCAGATTGCGATGCTAATGTTTTAGCAGCGCAGTCTGTAGAGCAGGGGGTTGATTTTGTAATTGTGTCAGGGGGGGATGGAACCGTTAACGCTGCTGCCGAAGCATTAGTTGATACCTCGATTCCATTGGCTGTTATTCCCCGTGGAACGGCTAATGCGATTGCCTCAGCGATCGGCATTCCCACTAACTTGGAAGAGGCCTGCCATGTCGTCTTAAATGGTAAAGTTCACAAGATCGACACAGCTTCGTGTAACGACTCTCCCATGGTTTTGTTGACGGGAATTGGGTTGGAGGCTGCTGTTGTCGAACGGGCGTCTAGAGATATTAAAGACCGTTGGGGAGTTTTAGCTTACGCGACCGCCGGTATTCAACAACTTCGCGAAATGGAATCTTTTGAAGCCACTATCGAAACCGACGAAAAAGTACTTACTGTTCAAGCTTGTGCCATCACCATTGCAAACATGGCGCCGCCGACTTCAATCTTAGCCCAAGGGCCAGCCGAAGTCTCCGCCGAAGACGGTTTGTTAGACGTCACTATTGTTGCTCCTGAAGGTGTGGGCGGTGCCTTGGCAGCCTCTTATGAGCTTTTTCGCTCCGCCCTGAATGACGAAGCTGCTCAGCGTGACGGCATCGGCTTTTTTCGTAGCAAACGTGTCAAAGTTGAAACTGAGCCGCCACAAAAAGTAGCACTAGATGGTGAAATGTTTGGTGAAACTCCCGTTACAGTCACTTGTCGGCCCCAATCGTTGAGCCTTGTTTTGCCTCAGCAAGAAGCGCCGCCAGCATCAGAAGATCTAACCGGGCTAGCAGATCTTAAGGTCGAACCTTCTGATTAGGCCAGACCACATCAATATCGGTCATCATTGTCTGGCAGAAAATCTAGGTCGATTAGCTGAAACATGGTTTCAACCGTTAACTTAGGCATTACCAGAGCTACTCTGAAAAACGCTAGCCTGCATTATTCATAGACATAACGTCAGTTCGGGTTAAGCCGCAGGCGGCAACGCCCACTCTAGTTGCAGGGTCGGTTTCTTCGGCTGATGGCAGTAGGCA
>JBCCNG010000601.1:0-2998 GCA_039025955.1 Cyanobacteria bacterium P01_C01_bin.72
GTAAATCTTGATTCTAGTGGCGACCGCCAACCAACTATTGCGGTTAATTCAGATTTGCCCGAAAGTTCAATTCCCGTCTCTACCCCTCTGAGACAGACGAGATCTGGCTGCGCTGCTGCTGCCTGTTGATACAGTTCATCTAGGTCATCACTCGTCTGTCTCAGAGGGGTAGAGACGGGAATTGAACTTTCGGGCAAATCTGAATTAACCGCAATAGTTGGTTGGCGGTCGCCACTAGAATCAAGATTTACGGCTACTTTTGAAACTAAAAAAGCAGACAGCAAAAGTAGAGAGAGCGCAACAAAGATAGTTCGGAATTTGATCTTGCTCATGAAATCTAATTAACGCTGTTTTTGACATCCTCCTCGTCTTAAAAGGCAAGGATTTTGGTTATTAGTTGTTAGTTGTTAGTTAAAATCCAAAACGAAGGGTTAATCTCGGCAGCCTAAACTAAATCTGGTTTCCACCCCTGTCACTGGGTTAGTACCTTCTGCCCTTTGACACATTAGGTAAATTTGATAGCGATCCAGAATTGCCCCCGAGAAGTCTGCTCCTGTAATTGTCGCCCCTTCAAAAATGGTGCTAGTAGCGACGGCATCCTGAAATATGGCATTAGTTAGATCGGAGTTTTCAAAAGAAACGCGATCCATTAAAGAACTAGTAAAATTAGAATCCTTAAGGTTGGTATTGATGAAAATGCCCTTAGTCAAAATCGAATTACTCACGTTGGAGCCTTCAAAGTTCGCTCCTCTGGCATCGGCGGCGGCAAACACTCCTCCGACCAAATTTTTGTGAGAGAAATCCTGCTCGCGAATTTCACTGTAGGTATAGTTGACGGCATTTTCTTGAGCGATCGCGGGATGGGCGGAAAGTAAGACCCAAACAATGGCGATCGCCAAAATGAGTAAGCCGCTGTAAAGTCGTCGTTTAAGTTGAGATAAGAGCATAAATAATTTAGTGTAATTAGCGAAATTCGTAAGAGTAATAATTGGATTGAATTAATCGGAACGATAATTAATCGGCAGATCTACCGCATCTTTCCCTAGCTGTAAGATTAATTCTTGCTTTGGTTGAGCTGAGCTTGATTCTAAGTTACCAAATCCTAAAATATTTTTGAGATAGTTTGCAGTTTCTACCTTCCTGTAATTAGTCACAATTTTGGTCTGTTTTAATTTTAGCGGCATGTGATTAACTAAATAGACATCTCGAAAATTACGGTGTCGCAGGTAGTCAACAACTCGCTGACCTAATTCTGGGTTATTAGTCGTATTTTGTACGGCTACAGGCTGATCCCAAAAAGGATTGTCTTTTGCTAAAGTTGACTCCTCAATTAATGGAGTATCTAAAGGCTCATTGTGGCGTTTAAAGCTAGATTTTGTTGCCAGATCTTGACCTTCTGAGTTCCTACTAGAATCGTATTCAGCCCATAAATCTACTTTCAGGCGATCGGGTTCTAGTTCCTTAATAAAATGAGCTACAGATATGATCTCGGATTCAGAGATATTAGTGTCCAGTTCGGATTCGACTTTGGCGATCGCTGTTTGAAAACGGGAGAAATAAGCAGGAATATTAAACCTTTGGCGAATAGTTTCAAACGCTGTTGATTGGCGTGCCAACTGTTCGATCGGATCTCCACAGTCTCTTATTCGAGAATCGCATTTTTTGAGGGTAATTCTGCCGCTGTCTTTGAGCTGTTGCCAAACTTCTGGAGTCGTTTGCAGATAGCGTTCAACAGTAATATCTTCACTAAGCTGATTCACAGTTCGAGACAAGAAATCCATGCCACCAATTCTATAAGCGTCCTCAATGGTAACCATACCAACTCCAGCAACTTCTACTTGAGTGTCGAGAGGAATATTGATGACCTCAGCTGAATTAAGTTCTGGCTCAATTTTCAAGAGTAATATAGTTTTGCTCTTGCCTACAGCAGAGAGAGAAAATCCGCTTAAAGAGTCAGGTTTAGGCTCAACTTCAACCAGTAAAATTTGCTGTGGAGTGTTTAAATCAGCATATGTTTCAGGTAGCAGTCGAGAATAATTCCCAGACAATTGGTTCGCTATTTGCTGCTCAACCAGGTCTATTTTCGTTAAAGCCATACCGCCGATAGCCGAAAAAATTGCAGTCAAACTGACCAATCCGCCCCAAAAAAGACCCCGATTAAAATAAGACCAGCACGAATATCGCCATCGAGACGGCAAAGGTTGTGGTAGTGGGTTAATCTGATGAGAGCCAGGGGAATCTTGGTTGACTTGAGCTGCTTGTAATAAATCAGCTAAAGAAACTGAAGTTTTTGGTCTAGCTATTTTATGTCTTTTCTCATGCCACGAAAGCTGTTTACTATTGCGTCCTCTCTTGTGATTCATGCAAATTATCTTGGTTTCTGTGCGTAACTCGTAATATTCTGCTCCCTTTAGGAGCAGGTCATAACAGGCTATTTCTAGCAGGGTACAGGTCAAACTAAAGCTTATACTAATGCTCAAAAATATGCTGCTGTCTTGCTCTATTTAGCCGTGAATATTTAAAAATTTTAACTTCTAAATTATTGCAGAGGAAAACTTTAGTTATGCAGTAGGCTAAATCCTTGGTTATTATTTACGGGTAAAGGGCTTCGCCCTAGCTATCAGCTCTTAGCTCTTAGCTATCAGCTTTTGACTTAAGTAAGCTTTAGAGCCGAAAGCTTTTTAAGGTTAAATAAAAAAGGGGGGATGGGAAGTAATCACACTGAAACCAAAATCTACAAACACACTCTTGTTTTTCTTGCTTATTTTTCTTTTCTATCTGTTATGCTCTATTATTCTACTTGATCTGATCTTTAGGAATTATCTTTTAGATTTATTGTCATTACGTGAGTCAGTCAAGTACAAATTTTGTTGTTCATAAAAGACATGCCTCCCAGTCAATTTTACTTTCTAATCGTTAACTATAATTCCAGTGAACTAATTAGTCGTTTAATCAAGTCTTTAACTCTGGATTCAAAGAAAAACTTAAGTGATTTTCA
>JBCCNG010000602.1:0-2996 GCA_039025955.1 Cyanobacteria bacterium P01_C01_bin.72
AATGTTTCCCAAACTAAAAAGAGTCATGCTGCTTTCTTCGGGTAAGTTTAGTTCTTGAGAAACAGTCAGACTTTGTTGTAATACCTCTTGGGCGAGATCGAGATCCCCCGTTACCCGCAAGGCGTTACCTAAAGAGCGTAAACCAGCTATCTTAATGGTGGAATCGTCTTGTTGGTTGAGTTCGACTGTTATTTGCTGCAAGAGTTTTTGCGCCCGTCGATATAAGCCCATGGTCTGTAAAGCTTGAGCTTGATTGATTTGAGTTCCTATTCTGCCAGTATCATCTTTTGCCTGCTGGTAGACAGTAGCAGCTTGTTTCCAAGTAGTCAGTGCTGTTTCCGCTTGACCCATTTCTAGCTCTAATCTGCCACGAGTATTAAGGGCTTGAGCGTAGATATTTAGACTCTTGACCGTTAGATTGGCTGGTTCGGGAAACAAAGCCAGGCTTTTGGCGATATATTCCTCGGCTTGCTGCCAATTACCCTGTTTTTGACTGCTTAAAGCTAGATAGTTGAAAATTAGAGCGCGATCGACACCTTGCCTCGGAGTTTGTTCTGCTTCTTGCCAAATTTGCGTCGCTGCGGCATATTTTCCTGCTTGATATGCCATGCGCCCTTGAGTGATTAAGTCATTGAGATTTATTTGTTGCTGAGTCTGAATCGGCACATAATTATTGTGCGCCAGAGTGGGAGTTGCGATCGCAATCGAGCAGGTGAAAAAGGCGATCAAAAAGTAACGACACATATACCAATCCTGTCTCTTGAGTTTGCGACTATTCCACATCAGAATTCCAGAAGCTAGAGCATTTTTTAGTCAAATTGATAGATCCAGTGTTCCCAAAATTGCTACTCAAAATAAACATCGACAATTTTGTTATCGATCGAGATACTGAAGCTGTATTAGGGAATAATTTTAAAGTGTTGTATAAAAATTGATTGCGTTGATAATTTATGCCCTATCAAAGCATCCGCCAGCACAATGAAGAAGATTGTGGGGCTGCTTGTCTTGCTACTGTTGCCAAACAATACGGATTTAATTTTAGTCTCAATCACGTCCGTCAAATTGTTGGTACGGGGCAGTTAGGGACTACGATGTTGGGCTTACGCCAAGGTGCAGAAGCACTTAAATTTAATGCCTATCCCGTACGTGCGACTTCTGAGTTGTTAGAACAACTGCACCAGGTTACTTTACCCGCTATTATTCACTGGAAAGGCAATCATTGGGTGGTTTTACACGGGCAAAAAGGGAAAAAATATATAGTCGCCGATCCTGCTGTGGGTATCCGTTATCTAACTTTGGATGAGTTAAAAGAAAGTTGGACTAATGGTGTGATGCTGTTGTTAGAGCCACAAGAAGACTTTTTTAGCCAAGGGGAAGACGAAATAGAAGGTTTTTGGGGTTTTCTCAAGCGGCTGCGTCCCTATCGTTCGATTCTGCTAGAAGCATTATTACTTAATCTTGTAGCGGGATTACTATTTCTCACAATACCAATTTTGATTCAAATTCTGACTGATGATGTTTTGGTGCGGGGAGACAGCGAGCTTCTAATTCGGTTAGCGGTGGCTATGGCAATTATGAATTTAATTGCGAGTGGCTTAGAATTAGTTCAAGCTAATTTAATTGCCCACTTCGGTCAGCGTTTGGAATTAGGATTAGCACTAGAATTTAGCCGACAAATTTTGCGTTTGCCTCTAAGTTATTATGAAACTCATCGCAGTAATGAAGTAATTAGCCGACTGCGAGATATTCGAGAACTTAATCAACTTCTTTCCCAGGTATTGTTACAATTGCCTGCTTTATTTTGCACGGGGATAGTTTCTTTATGCCTGATGTTTTTTTACAGTAGTAAATTGACTTTAGTTGTTTTGCTAATTACCTTTTGTATGACAATTTCGACTATTCTTTTGTTACCAATTCTACGGCAAAAAACTCGCTCGGTAATTGTCACTGATGCGGAAAATCAAGGATTGTTATTAGAATCTTTTAAAGGTGCGCTGACTCTCAAGGCTACTAATGCTGCGCCCCAAGCTTGGGAGGAATTACAAAATCGTTTTTCCCGCTTTTCTACTCTAAGTTTTCGTACTGTCCAAATTGGAATTATTAATTTTGTTTCTTCTCGTCTCTTTGGTAATTTAGGAACGATTATTTTACTGTGGTATGGAGGGAATTTAGTTATTCAATCTAAATTAAGTGTCGGACAATTAGTGGCATTTCATAGTTTAAATCGCAACCTAGTTTTGTTAGTTGCTTTTGCGGTCAGTTGGATTGAAGAATTTACCAGAATTAGAACTGCTAGCGAACGTCTCTCAGAAGTAATAAACATCATTCCCGAAACCAAAGATAACCATCTCAAACATTGGGCAGATCTTCCACCAGAGGGAGATATTATCTGTAGGAATCTTAATTTTTATCATCCAGGTAACGAAAACTTATTTGCAGATTTTTCCCTGACAATTCCTGGGGGTAAAGTTACCTCTATTGTCGGTCGGTCTGGTTGTGGCAAAAGTACTCTAGTTAAATTGCTGGCTGGATTGTATTTAGCTAATTCTGGCAATATTCGTTACGGCAATTATAATCAACAAGACCTAGATCTAGAATGTCTGCGCCAACAGGCAATCTTAGTACCCCAAGAAGCCTATTTTTGGAGTCGTAGCATTGTCGATAACTTTCGTTGGAGCGATCCCGCTGCTAGTTTTGAGCGAATAGTAACTGCTTGTCACTTAACCATGGCGGATGAATTCATTAGTCAAATGCCCAACAAATACAACACAATTTTAGGCGAATTTGGGGCAAACATCTCTGGGGGACAAAGGCAACGATTAGCTTTAGCTAGAGCCATAGTAAAAGACCCTCCGATTTTGATTTTAGACGAATCTACCAGCGCTTTAGACCCCATGACAGAGGCTAAAGTTCTCAGCCAGATTTTAGAACAGCGCAAGGGCAAAACGACAATTATGATTTCCCATCGCCCCCCTGTAATCGTGAAATCAGATTGG
>JBCCNG010000603.1:0-2993 GCA_039025955.1 Cyanobacteria bacterium P01_C01_bin.72
TTTTCAAGACGATCACTCATCAAGATGACATCGGCTGTTTCCAAAGCCACATCATTCCCAGCACCCCCCATAGCTATACCTACTGTTGCCATCGCCAGTGCAGGGGCATCGTTAACCCCGTCTCCTACCATTGCGACATTTTGATATTTTCGCTGTAGCTGTCGAATAACTGTTAATTTCTCTTCTGGGAGAAGTTCTGAATGAACCACTTCTATGCCAAGGGATTCCGCAACACTATTAGCAGTAACTTTATTGTCCCCCGTCAGCAAAACTATTTGTTCGATACCCAATTGCTTTAATTCTTCAATCGATGCTGCTGCTCCTGATCGAATAGTGTCAGCAACAGCAATCGAACCGATAACTTTTTCAGCTTCAACCACCCAGACAACGGTTTTTCCTTGTTCTTCCAGACGTTTATTTATCCGAACGAATTCGGGGCTTAAATGATCTATTTCCTGATGAATAAAAGCAGTTTTACCTACCTTAACTGTTTTTCCCGCTACCTCACCGACAATTCCTAGCCCCGTTTTGGCTTGTACTTGACTGGCATTTTGCCATTGTAGATTTCTTTGCAAAGCAGCTTGAGTAATTGCTTTGCCGATAGGATGTTCCGAACCAGATTCTAAGGCAGCAGCTAACTTTAATACCCGATCTCTCTTTTCCCCTACTACAGTCACAATCTCTGCCACCTCTAATTTTCCTGTCGTTAGAGTCCCAGTTTTATCAAAAGCGATCGCTTTTACTTTTCCCATTTTCTCTATTTGAGAGCCATTCTTAAAGAGAATTCCTGCTCTAGCACCACGGGCAATTCCTGATAGCAGAGTCGGCATAATTGCAGCCATTAAGGCGCAGGGAGAAGCGACAACTAAAAAGACTAAGGCTCGATAAATTGTCGTTTCCCAGTCCCAACTTAATAACAATGATGGTAATACTGCTAACAATAATCCTACTAACACGATAACTCGTGCATAGCCTCGCTCGAATCGTTCGACAAACTGCTGGGATGGGGGAGCTTCAGTTTGGGCTTTTTCTACTAACCGAATCACTCGTTGAATAAGACTGCTTTCTGGGGGACGATCTACCTTTACTTGCAAAACACCATTACCATTGAGTGTCCCAGCAAAGACTTCATCTCCGACCTGCTTATCTACAGGGATCGACTCTCCAGTAATTGATGCTTGGTTAACGCTCGTCCAACCTTCTAAAATAATTCCATCAACAGGGATAAATTCTCCTGGTTTAACTAATACTAAATCTCCTATTTTTAATTGGGCGATCGCAACTTCTTGTTGTCGTTCCCCTTGGAGGACGATAGCCGTATCTGGTGCAGTTGCCATTAAAGAACTAATATTTCGCTCCGTGCGCTCCATGGCAATACTCTCTAAAGCCCCACTAACTGCAAAAATTAGAATCAGCACTCCCCCATCGATGATTAAATAATAGTCCTGTTGCCATAAACCCAAAATAGCTGCTCCTAAAGCAGCCACAATCATCAGTAAATCTACATCTAACTCTCGTTCTGTAAATAAAGTCGTCAATCCTTCTTTTGTGCTTTCATAACCACCAATTACGTAACCGACGGGAAAAATTAACAAAGCAACACCAATCCAACCTAGATGAAGACTTAACCAGCCCAAAAAGATGAGAATCCCACAAGCAACAGCAGCAAAAGCATCTGGATACTTCTGTAAAAATTGAGACAAAGAAGAGTTAGATAGATATAGATATCTTGAAGTCATTGGCTAAGAACATCTGATTACTCTCTGAAGATAAACCTTGACATTAATGTTAAAGTCAAGAAAATAATTCGCACTTTGCCGAAAACATTAATGATTATAGTCATTTCAAATAAAAACCATATGAACAGATGCACTGCTTTGCTTTCCTAGAGCCACACCGCTTCGCGGAAGCGCGCATTCACGCTTGTTGAGCAAAGCTCAACGTGCCTAGAGCCTTATGCGATAGCGGTATCCTTTAGGGCGAAACGATAACTTATACCACAAGGAAATTAATTGGAACGACTACACCTTAAATGTCTACTGAATACTTAACTATTAAAAAACTTACGGAAACAGTAGGAGGAGGAATAACCCCCCGCATGGTGCGCCACTATCATCAAATAGGTTTATTCCCTGAAGCCATTAGGTCGCCGAGTAACTATCGTCTCTACACCAAAAACCATGTCCAATATCTACGACGGATTGTGGCACTCAAACAACAAGGGTTTCAATTAGAACACATCCGCAAGCTACTAGAAAATAGGTCAGAATCAGAAGCGAATGTCACGCTGCTCTCTCGACTACAGCAGCATTACTATTCGATTATGCAAAGGATAACTCGACTGCGACAAACCGCATCAGCCTTAGAAAGATTGCTTGGAGGCGATCGCGATTGTCAAACTGTTCAAGCTGAAGCGATGCAGCGCGGTCTTGGGGGTTTCCCCCATGAGCGACTGCATCAAGACGGAATTGCAAAAATAAAGCAGTTGAATGCAGATCGGGATAACTTAGAGGATGAAGTAGACCCAATGGGTTCTCTTTGGAAAGCCTTTGATGCCTCGATACTAGACCACCCAGAAAGATTTGAAGAGTCCTTGACATATCTCTTACCCGATTTATCGGGACGGTCAGAAATTGAAGTTGATTTGATTTCTCATCTGGTACTAGCTTGTGGAGATGTAAGCTTGGTGAATTTTCTCAAAATTAGCAAGGGGGCAATCGCTGCTGCTCGCGAAGGACTAAAATCTGGCTGTCAGATAGTGGGAGATGTTCTGGCGGTCACTGCTGCTTTAGATCGCCCTCGTCTTGACCATCTAGGATGTCATGTTGATACTTTAATCGATAATCCCCACATTATCAGTGCTGCCGAGGCAGAGCAGGAATTTTGGCATGGTAGTTTTTGGCGAGAAAAATTACACCATCTAGAACCAGGATGTATCATGCTCGTCGGATATGCACCATCTGTTTTAGTAAGTATCTGTCAAGCAGTAAAAA
>JBCCNG010000604.1:0-2971 GCA_039025955.1 Cyanobacteria bacterium P01_C01_bin.72
CAAAGTATCAGTAGTCAGCTTAGGATCAGGCTGATGACTCTTTCTCATACTAGTTAGAATTTCGCCACATAGCTGACCAATTTCTTGTGCCTCATATTTATCCGTCGGAAAAAGAATCTCTACTACCCAGTGGGGATTTTGAATATAGCTACACTTAATTCCCTCTTTCCCTTCTAGTCCATCGATAAATACTTGGGCAAAATCCTCTCGCTTAAGGGCAGGAAGCTCACCCTGACGTAGATCAAAATTGTGTGAGAGTAACATTCTCCCCATAGATAAATCGCTCACGATCGCAAATATTTCATAATTAACAGTTATTAAACCAAGATATCAGAGGGATGATCAATCAAGATATCTGACTATGGTTAGGTATTATAGAAGTTAACCTCAATCAAAACCTGATCAGTAACAAGTATTGGTAGGTATAAAAACTCATAAACATCTCTAACAGCGACATTCCTTATCGCAGCGTTAATCATACTCAGGTATATTCGAGTTCTGTCTACAGTTACTCAGGTTATTAATCAAGCTAATGTTTAGGTCTATTACTCATGTTATTTACGACATGGATGGTTTGCTGTTAGATACAGAATCATTGCATGAGCGAGTTAATAGCGAAGTGGCACAACGCTATGGCAAAACATTTACCATTGAAGCGAAAATGGCGATTGCCGGTAGACCAACTTTAGATTCAGCGAGGATTTTAGTTGATTTTCTTCAGTTGCCGATGAGTGCCGAAGAATACTTAGTTGAACGCAAAAAGCTACTTTATCCTTTATATCCCAGTGCTAAAGCATTGCCAGGTACAGTAGAGCTAATACAACATTTAGCTAGTCATAATATTCCCCAGGCGATCGCCTCTAGTTCTTCTCAAACTCATTTCACTATGAAAACGGTTAATCATCAATCATGGTTGAAGCTAATACAGCACACAACTTTGGGAGACGATCCAGAGATCAAACAGGGAAAACCAGCACCCGATATATTCTTACTGGCAGCCAAAAGATTAAACGCCAATCCTGAACAGTGTCTCGTGTTTGAAGACTCCATAGCGGGAATGGAAGCAGCGATCGCCGCAGGCATGTCGGTAGTCGTAATTCCCGACGCTGTGTTCGATCGCCAATTGTTTACCAATGCTAACCAGGTAATTAACTTAATGACAGAATTTCATCCACCAGACTGGGGCTTGCCAGGGTTTTAACTTATTCACAGCAAGCTCCAAGTAGAGCTTACTGAAATTGCTGGAAAGAAATTGGATTCAAGTGGCGATCTCTGCCTCCTACCGCACCTACCTCCTTACTGTTTTTTGCGGTATGATTTCGGTTGCTTATAAAAAAAAGGTATAAGACTGCACAGATATAATCATGATGAAACGGAGACAGCTTCTAGACCGCTTGGCGATCGCCGCTACCACCAGCACCGTCCTGGTGGCTTGTGAGCAAACTAATAATAGCCCTGCTGTTCAGGCGGACGAATTACCAAATATAAAGTGGCGCATGGTCACAAGTTGGCCCAAATCCCTCGATACAATTTATGGTGGGGCAACGACAGTATGCGATCGCGTGGCTGCTATGACAGGGGGACGTTTTACTATTGAACCCTATGCAGCAGGAGAAATCGTTCCTGGATTAGAAGTTTTAGACGCGGTGCAAAACGGTACGGCAGAATGTGGACACACCGCCAGCTACTATTATGTGGGGAAAAACCCTGCCTTGGCTTTTGGCACTTCTGTTCCTTTTGGTCTAACCGCCCAGCAGCAGAATGCTTGGTATTACCACGGCGGCGGTTTGGAGTTGATGCACGAGCTATATAGTGATTTCAATGTGATTAACTTTCCCGCAGGGAATACAGGGGCGCAAATGGGAGGCTGGTTTAAAAAGCCAGTTAATTCCCTAAAGGATTTGCAGGGTTTAAAAATGCGAATTCCTGGCTTAGGAGGCAAGGTTATGGCTAGCTTGGGAGTTAACGTCCAGGTGTTACCAGGAGGAGAAATATATCTGGCTCTAGAAAGGGGAGCGATCGATGCCGCAGAATGGGTTGGTCCTTACGACGACCTAAAATTAGGATTAAACAAGGCAGCATCCAACTATTACTACCCTGGCTGGTGGGAACCTGGTCCTACTTTAGAAGTTCAGGTAAATAAATCCCAGTGGGACAAATTGCCAGTAGAGTATCAAGAAATATTCAAAACCGCAGCTATGGAAGCTAATCTGAATATGCTGGCTCAGTATGATGCCCTCAACCGAGAAGCCCTAAAAACACTGGTTGATAGCGGTACTCAGTTAACCGCCTATCCAGCAGAAATCTTGCAGGCAGCCCAGGAAGCAGCAGCAGAATATTATGCCCAAGAATCTGCTAAAAGCCCAGATTTTCAGAAGGTTTACGAGCAGTGGAATCAATTTCGTACCTCTGTTGCGGAATGGAACAAAATTAATGAGCTATCTTACCTTATGCATGTTTCACAAACATGAGCCAATCTAAAGACAAGCTAGATGAATTTTGTGTTGCTCTAGATTAGTATTAGCTAAGATGACTCATCACATTTGCTAAATAGTCTATGTCTGATAATCTCCAGATTTGCGATCTTGAACAAACACTGCCTACGATACAGATTGAAACCTATACCTATGCTCAGGCACAAGAGGAGTTGGGTATAGGAGTCACTACTTTACGCGAGAGAATCAAGACTTTAAGGATTGTCCCGGAAAGACGAGGCAAGACTCCGATCTTGACTAGTTCTCAAGTACAGCAAATCAGGGCTCTGAACGAACATCTGGCGCAAGGTGGAAGTATCGCCAACTTTACACAGTTTACGGAAGTTGCGGAACTGAAAAACCAAACTCTAGGAGATACTACTTTAGGAATAATGTAAAAATAACTTGAACAATTAGATGGCAATTTGAGGTTTGATAACATAGTTCCATTCGCCATGAAAACTGTTTCGCTCAATAGCAATGTCATTGAGTTGTCG
>JBCCNG010000605.1:0-2948 GCA_039025955.1 Cyanobacteria bacterium P01_C01_bin.72
AGTGTTTAAAAAAATACTGACACACTTACATAGGGCTTGCTGAATAAGGCCAGGACAACTGAAATATATGATTTTGGAGGCAGAAGGGGACTATTCAAATCCCAGAAAAATTGGGATAATCACCGAAAACCCTTGCACCTGCAATTTTGAAATGTACAGGACTACAAACAAATCTCAGGAAGAGGCAGAAAACTTTGACCTGCCATTTGGGGCATTAATCATCAAAGAGCGTTTGGGAACGAGCGATGAAGAAACAGTAGAATAGATTAAAGAAAATCCTTATTGACAGTACTTTTTAGGATTAACCAAATACACTAACGAAGCGCCATTTGAAGCTTCGATGTTAGTACATTTCCGCAAAAGGTTGAGTCGGAAACTGGTGGGTAGAATCAACGAGCAAATAGTCTTGAACAGAAGACAAACAGATAGGGAGGTCCAGAAAGGAAAACAGCAACCAGAAACAGAAGAGACGAACACAGAAGAAAGTGAGTCGTCGTCTCCCAAAAATCAAGGAAAACTGATTCTAGATGCGACCTGTACCCCAGCAGACATTAGCTATCCCACAGACCTCAAGCTTTTGAATCAAGCTAGAGAGCAAACCGAAAAGATTCTAGATCAGCTGTATGAACAGGTAAAAGAGAAAATAGACAGGAAGCCTAGAACCTATCGACAAAAAGCACGTCAATCATATCTAGCAATCGCCAAACAAAGACGACCCAGCAGAAATAAGCGTCGCCGAACAATCCGGAAACAACTGGGTTATATCAGACGAAATCTAGCTCATATCGATGCTCTGTTGATGGCAGGAAGTTCCTGATCGAGACTGAATCGGCGCAATTACCGTCTGCTACTCGTCGTGAGTGAACTGTTCCGACAGCAGCAGTGGATGTATGAGAATCGAGCACGTCGCATTGATGACAGGATTGTGAGTTTAACTCAACCTCACATACGTCCCATAGTGCGAGGTAAAGCTCGAACTCCCGTTGAGTTTGAGCGTGGGGGACGCTGCTTCGCAAGCAGCTTGTCCAACCACGCTGTTGGCGCGAAACTTTCTGTCAGTTACAGTGATGGTTACTGTTTTCTCGATGAACTGCGTTGGGATAATTTTAATGAATCACAAGATCTTCAATCGCAATTAGAGCAGTATCATCAACGATTAGGTTACTATTCTGAATCCGTTCATGTAGATTAGATCGCATTTATCGTACCAGAGCCAACAGAGCCATCTGTAAAGAACGAGGAATTAGAATCAGTGGTCCTCCTCTGGGACGACCTTCTGCCAATCTCCAATCGGAGCTGATTAGACAACAACGGGAGGATGAGAGATTCCGAAATGCCATTGAGGGTAAATTTGGTGAGCCAGTGCGTTGGGCGGGTTCCCCGACTTGAAGCAACTGGCGAACCCGTAAGGGTCAGGCGAAAAGACGTTTTAGCTTAGAGCGGGTCATGGCTAGACTCTCTGATACTGCCGAAAGTACTATTGCTATTACTTTTCTCGTGATGAACCTCGAACTGTTATTGAAACAGTTTTTTGTGTTCTTTTTGGGTTTTGGCAGAAAGTTTTTGTGTCTGAGCAGGTTGATCTCCGCTTTTCGCAAAGCAAAAAGACTATCACTATCCATTAACTTCTTTTTGCTTCCTCACTCCGCCTCTTCTCAATTTCAATTTCAATTTCAATCTCAACTTTAACTATCTATTCAATTTCATTCAGACTTTTTCAGTAAGCCCTAGTTAAATGCTTAATAATCTGCCCTTCGGCTTCGGCGAGATAAAGATATTCGGTAAAACGCTCTTGTCGTTCCAGAATTTGTAGTCGAATACCTGCCAGATCATCCGCATAGTGGGGGGCTTCTCCTGACCATGCACCTAAAGGAGTGATTTCACCTGCCAGGACTCTTTGTAAGGCAGGATCTGACCAACCTTGCTCTAATGCACCAATTGCCAGATCGAAATATCCTCCCCAACAGTTACGCCAGAATTCCAGATTAACCTCAATGTCGGTTTTGGCTGCGGTATCAAGCTCGGCACTTAGAATAGTTTCGCACCACACCACGCTTAAATCTGTAGCAACCTCACAATTATCAATACCATAGTCATCTACTATGTCCCAATGCTCAATTGCCGCTTCTGTAATTGCGGTTAGCATCGCGATCACATTGTCATATTCTCCTCTCTGGGTATAGCTTTGAGCATCTTGGATCAAACTACAAATTTCTTCGCTGGCGATATCTTCCTCTCCACCTCACTCTAAATGACGTACTGAATCTTCCAGAATAAACCTGACCTGAGATCTAATTCCGTTGGTATTGATGGTTATATTTCTTTAAGGTTGATTAGCTGAAAGCAGATTTCCCTCTGCTACTTGAGGGGGCGCAAGACGATTGGCAATAACTTCAATTGCATCCAACAGTTCAGGCTTCTGAGCTACTAACTGCTGAATTAGGTTTTGAGTTTGAATTTCGTTGAGACGGTCTAATATTTCCTCAAGACTAGAACGTACTTGAATTCTTTCAGGCTCATGCATACAGAAAAGCAAGCTGGCAACAATGTGTTTACAGTAGCCGCCCCAATCATAAGGACAGGAGCAGTAAGCAATATCTAAACCGCGACTATTGTAGTCTAGCGTCACTCGATAGCTTTGACTACCTAAGACTTCGGCAATGAGAGATTTTCCACGCTGCCAAACCTGTCTCACATGACCGTCGTGATAATAAGCCTGTCCCCTCTGCCAGGATCTATCGGTAGCCTGTTGGCGGATGACTGCTTGACTAAGGTGGGGGATAGACATCAGACTTTCCCAAAAATCTCTATGGGTTGAGTCTATAACGTCTCCAGTGAGGAAATCAATTTTTACTGAGATAGGTTTATTTTTGTTACTCGGAGTTGCGATCGCCAGTTTTCCTAGTACACTTTTTAAAAAATAGCTAGGATGTAGTTATTTATTCTCC
>JBCCNG010000606.1:0-2941 GCA_039025955.1 Cyanobacteria bacterium P01_C01_bin.72
ACTAACTTCCATCACTGCATATTTATTTCCTGCTGCGACTGCTGCTGCCAGTAGAGACTGCAACTCCACCGCAAAAGGAGTTGTATGGCTAGCAGTTAAGTTATATCCTTGCCAACGACTATATAGAGTACCCAGCATGGCTGTTGGCTGCTGTGCCTGAAGTAAGAAATACTCAATCAAATGACTAGTGGTAGTTTTACCATTTGTCCCCGTAACTCCCACCATGCCTAACTTAGTTGCGGGATAGTCGTTAAAGGCTGCGGCGATCGCACTACAGGCAGCAATCATATCTTTAGTTTGGATCACACACATATCATCGCCAGGAGGCTGTTTTTGTGCCGCATCGGGAGTAATTACTGCGGCGATCGCTCCTTGACCCATGGCGCTACCCCAGAATTCTCCTCCATCTACCCGAGTACCAGGCATGCCGATAAATAAATCTCCTTCCTGACAGGCATGAGAGTTAGTGCAGACTCGATTCACTTCCAGATCCAAAGCATCGTGTTCCGGTTGCTGAAGATTGGCTTTAGCTAATAATTCCCGCAGCTTCATGGTGTTCATCTTGGTAAATGCAGTTAACTACACATATTTTGGACACATTTTTAACTTAAGAAAATTAAGTTTGTCTGTAACATTTGCTCTAATTTAACAACGCTAGCGCGGGGAGATATACGGGGCAAGAGTTTTTCTGCATCAGACATTTTTTGACACAGAACAGGAATTTCATATTGATAAGCAGCAAACCAGTCCTCGCGAGTCGTTATGTCGCGGATTTCCAAGTCGAATTCAAGATTGCGTACCTGCTCTAGTTTGCTTTGCAATCCCTCACAGAGATGGCAACCAGGTTTGCTATATAAAATTAACTCCATGATTATCACTGCCTAGTTTCTTAACTTGCGTACTCTGAAGATAACAGTTTTGTTGCCACAAGACGGGTCAACTTGTCTCTTCTCGCTCAAAAGGTTGTTGAAATCCCCCTAATGTATTGGCTTCGTTCAAGTTAGCTCGTTTTTAGCGCAGCGCGTACGCGCACAAAGGCGCTTAGTTCGCCGCATGTTCGTCGTAAGACGACTGGTAAGGCGCAGCCCCATTCGGGGCAGATCGCTCTTAGCGAGCTGGATGCGAAGCATCGCCCTTACGCGCTATCAGCCATCAGCCATTGGCTTCCACGGTTTTTGCTAAGTAAACACATGAAAGTATAGGTTAATCTGAGTTTGCACTCAATCTACATCTTCAGCAATATAAGGTGCAAGATAAATTTTGTTTCTGTAGTAGAGTCAATTTACGAAAAATCAGCAACATACTTTGACAACTTATCTATAATTTATGCAATTGCAAGTTGCATTTTATGCAACTTAATCAATGTTTATTTTTTGCTTGTACAATAGCCTATAAAAGCGCTTTTAGTATATATTTATGATGAACCTTGAGAACATTTTTAAATATTTTATGAGGCGTTTTAATTTATACATTTTTATTTGGTTCAAACTGTATAATTTAATTATGTTCAACAGTAACCTTCTAGCAATATAGCCTCTTGTAAAGCAACAGGTAATGTAATCTCATTATGAATCAGAGCTAGCAAAACTATTTATTGTAGATCAGAGCTATTTTAGATGTTGACAAAATATATGATTATCAGTCAATAATAGAATTATCTCATCACATCACTTATGCCGACAGACTGTTACTACTTATTAGTACTAGGAAAATAATTTTGTTAAGAAAACTTTTTCAAAAAATATCTTCATTCAGTAGCGTACTAAATAGTAGATTTGAAAACAGCTAAAACTTATATTATTGTCAAACTGTAGATTAAACTATTTATCTCTTAAGTATTAAAATGAACCCAGAATATTGCATTAGTTTAGAAGCGGAAATTAACAGCGATCTGCATGAATCCCTCTCAAAATACCTCGACTGTCATCCATATTGGGACGTAAACCGAGTGCTAAATGCATCCTTATCTTTATTTATGATGCAGAATTGGAGTCAAGAATCAGGCTTAGAAAAGCGAGATTACGATACCTGTAGTCGAGTTTACCTTGATAGCATTTTCCAAGAGTATCGTACTTATTTACGTTACGAACAAAACAATTAACTTTTGCTAGAGTATTACCATGAATCTTTCAAGCGATCGCGCAGCCACCATAGCATGAGCTGCGTTTTTTGTTGGCTAATGGTAAATCCGATTCAAAGAAACAACAATCTCTAATCTTCTAGAGTTCCCCATCCACCACCGCCAGGAGTCTCAATGATAAAAGTATCCCCTGGCTGCATTTGCACTGTAGCAGTACTTTCTAGATGTTGGATCGCTTTATTTTTGCGGACGACATAGCTTTTACCTACTTCTCCTGGTTCTCCTCCACTTAAACCGAAGGGGGAGACAAGACGATGATTGGAGAGTATATTTGCCGTCATCGGTTCTAAGAAACGTATTTTTCTCACTACTCCTTTTCCACCTGAGTATTGCCCTTTGCCCTGACTTTCTGGACGAATAGTAAAACTTTCTAACACCACAGGATAACGAGACTCCAGTACTTCAGGATCAGTTAACAGAGAATTGGTCATGTGAGTCTGAACCCCGTCTGTACCATTAAAACCATTTCCCGCACCCGAACCACCGCAGATCGTTTCATAGTACTGATAATGCTCATTACCAAAGGTGAAATTGTTCATCGTCCCTTGAGAAGCTGCCATAATTCCCAATGCGCCATATAGAGCATCGACAATGGTTTGGGAAGTCTCGACATTTCCCGCCACTACCGCCGCAGGATAAGTGGGGTTTAGCATACAGCCTGGGGGGATATTAATTTTAATCGGTTTGAGACAGCCCGCATTCAAAGGAATAGCATCATCGACTAAAGTACGAAATACATAGAGTACCGCCGCCTGAGTTACCGCCGCAGGAGCATTAAAGTTACTAGCTTGTTGAGGAGAT
>JBCCNG010000607.1:0-2940 GCA_039025955.1 Cyanobacteria bacterium P01_C01_bin.72
GAAGATGCGAGAACTGAAGGGGCGTTTTTCAACTCTTGGTTTTGGGGAATATCTCCAGCGACGAGAGTTTGTCCTGTTTCCCAGACTCGATCAACAATATTGCGACTATAAATAGGTTCGTCGAGCTTAATTTCTGGTTTGGTTTTAGCAACTTCGCATTCTAATTCTTGGGATATTTCGTCTACGAGTAAAATAGCAGCGCGATCAATATCCATAACTTTGAACAGCAATTCCAAAATAGTAGTCAGCATTTTTTCGGGTTCTTGAGGAGAACAAAGTTGCTGACTAATTTCTAATAATAATTTGAGTTTTTCAACAGCGCGATCGCCCTTATTATTACTATTATTTTCATCTTCTTCTCGATAGATTTTCACTACCGACTTACCCGAATCAGTAGAACGAGCAATTTTGCTCAGAATGTTGCGATCGCTATTGGCATGACGATCATATTGCTTGATAATTGACGGTTGATAATTCCTGGGTTGTCTGGGAATTCTGGGTTGGGGTAGGCTTTGTTGAGAATAGACATAGATTGTATTACCAAATCTCAAGCGATCGCCTTCTTGGAGATTTACTTCTCTAATCTCGCGATCATTAACATAAGAGTGGTTAGCACTCCTCAAATCACGAATTAGCGTACCGTGAGAGGTAATAATAATTTCCGCATGATAGCGAGAAACCAAACGATCTTTAACTATAATTTGATTGTCTAGTAGACGACCTATTTGATTGACTCCAAACTTCAAGGGATGTTTGATTTCTCGACCATTGGTTAATAATTCTCTTAAATAAGCCATAGTGGTTACTCCCGAATTTTGCCCTCAAACTAACTTTTAACTGAATTGTTTTTTCCTCCTATAGCTCTTTCTAAAGCAGCAAAGGCGCGATTATAATCGAGAATTGACTGAATTTGATTGTTTCTAGCTTGAATCAGACGATTTTGAGCGTCTAATACTTCTGTTTGCGTGTTAAGGTTAGCTTTAAATCTTCTTGTAGCTGCGCTTACGGCTGCTTCTGCTTTATCCACCGCCTGATCTGCGGTAGCGACATTTTTTATTAAAGCTGGGAGTTGATAATATGCTTGCTCGACTTCAAACCGAATTTGATTGACGTTATCGGCAAACTGTTCTTCGGCAATCCTAGTAATTGCTCTCGCTTGTTTGGCTCGTGCAGTAGCACCACCTCCATCCCAAATTGTCCAATTAAAATTAATTCCCACGGAATAACCGTCGCCAAAACCTCTGAGGGCAGAATCTCCTGGTTCGTCACTATATAATTGAGCAAAATCATAGTTAGCAAATAATCCCACTTCTGGCTTAATTCCTGCCCAAGCTGATCGCACCCTTGCCTTACCCAAACGACGTTGAGCTAGTTGTTGTTCCAATTCCACGCGGTTGTCTAATGCGAGAATAATTGTTTCTTCTAAAGTCAAATCCCAGCGATCGCCTAACGTTACTTGATCGGCGGTTACGGGGGTTACTTTTTCGGACAAGCTGAGTATTTGAGCAATATTACGACGGGCGGTTAGTCTTTGGGCTTCAGTATTTCTGAGGATTTGCAGGGCATTGTCTAATTCCACTTGGGCATTAAGCAAATCCAAACGAGTCGCTAATGCGGCTTTCATCAAACGCTCGACTACCTTGACTCCCTTCCGTCTACTGTCTACATCATTTTCGGCAATTTCTACTTGGCGATCGCTCTGTTGTAGATCGTAATAAGCATTGGTAACTTGCAAGCGTAAATCCTTTTCAATTCGCTCCACTTCCAAACGACTAAAATTAACTTCTTCTTGGGCAATTTTGATGGTTGCCGAACGTTGGTCGGAAAAAGCCGTAAACTGTAAACCTACCGAACCATTTATTTGGGTACTGGCAAAGTTTTTAATACTATTGAGTTGATTTCTACCAGCTTCCGCCTGTTGGATTTGAGCGAGTAATTGCTGTTGTTCGAGGGGATTATCGCTTTGAGCTAATTGAGACTCCAAACTAGGAATAGCTGCTACCTGTTCGCGAATTAAATCTCGTTGAGCATTGGCTCGTATTTCCCCCGTAGGAGTTTCGGATCTATCTAAAGTTGTTTGTACAGAAAGGATAGGAAACCATGCCGATTTTTCTGCCTTTAAAGCTGCCTCATTACTTTTTAAATCGAGACGAGTAATTTTTAATTGACGGTTGTTATTGTTAGCAATTTCTATTGCTTGCTTTAGAGTTAAAGGAGTAAGATCATTAACTTTAACTTGCTCTGGGTTAGTTGGTAAAAATAAAGGATCAGAGTTGGGGGCTAATCCTAAACTGACTTCAGTTGCAGATTCTTTAGTAGGAATATTGTTGACTAAATTATCATTAGCTTGAGGCTTCAGCAATAGATCGGCATCAAAAATAGCATTATTCAACACTGAAAAATTTGGTTTTAAATTTACTTGTTTATATTTAAAACTAGAAAATGCTGTTGCTTGGGACTGTCCTGGGCTAATATATTCCGATTTAGCGATTGTAAAATCCGTCTGTAAATAATCAAACTGAGGCGCGACAGAATGGGAATTTAAAGTTAAGAGATAAGCATAGATAGACATAAACAAAAAATCCTGAATCTATAAATCAAATATTTGGATTTGCACATTTGTGAAACTAAAAAAATCAATAATCTTTAAATTTTCAAAGACTTTAAACACTAGTTTTCCGAACTGAGAAAAATCTAAATAGCAATCGAGAAAAACTAGAGAGTAGAGATTAATGACTTGGAGACTTGTGGACAGGGATACAGAGAGAGTAGTTCTCTTAAAAAGCATATTTACTTATTACTCATTACTTATTACTTATTACTCAAAAATTCGCTTCTCTACTTTTTCCCGATTAATTTTTAGAGTTCATTTCAAGTTCGCTAAAAAAATCAGACTATTTTCCAGAACGAATAACCCATTTCCAATGCACCAGCATTCAA
>JBCCNG010000608.1:0-2939 GCA_039025955.1 Cyanobacteria bacterium P01_C01_bin.72
ATGCAGGTAACATTATTGAGTTAAAATGATTATTACTAAGGATAGAGTTTAAGCTATAAAGCTTGACCTTTGAGCAGAAATACTATCTAAAAAACTATCTAATAAAAATCAAGCTTCCATTAAGGAAGCGGAATCAGCTAAATAAAGTAATCTAGGTTACATTAGCGGATTTAATCCTAATGTAATTCAGGATAATCAAGTTATCACTAAATTATTCAACTAAAGTAAAAATAAACTTCCAGACACGATTTGAGAGATAGCATCCAATCACTCTAGAGTTGCTACTTATTTATATAACTTCCCACATTACCCACAATATTACTTAGATCTATGACAGCTATTTCCATCATAGAAAATCGCAGCAACGAAGTTAAACTTCCTCGGTGGTTACAGGAATGTCTGCTAGATCAAGAATCGTCAGACTCGCAACAAGATAGTGCGCTAATCTGTAAAGCGTTCAACTTTGCCTATCAGCTACATGAGGGACAAACTCGCAAGTCAGGAGAGCCATACATTGCCCATCCGATCGCCGTATCAAGCTTGCTCCGAAGTCTAGGAGGAGATAGTATTACTATTGCCGCAGGTTTTCTCCATGACGTGGTAGAAGATACTGATGTTACCCCCGAAGAAATTGAAGAGCTGTTTGGGATGCAGGTACGTCTGTTGGTGGAAGGAGTAACCAAACTATCTAAATTTAACTTTTCTAGCACCACCGAACGTCAGGCAGAAAATTTTCGTCGTATGTTTTTAGCAATGGCAACAGACATCCGTGTCATTGTAGTTAAGTTAGCAGATCGGCTACACAATATGCGCACTCTGGATCATCTCAAGCCAGAAAAGCAACGACGTATTAGTCTTGAAACCAGGGAAATTTTTGCTCCCCTCGCAAACAGGTTAGGGATCGGTCGCTTCAAGTGGGAATTGGAAGATCTTTGTTTTAAGTATTTAGAGCCAGAAGCCTATGAAGAGATCAAGGCGCTAATTGCCGAAAGAAGAGCAGATCGTGAGGCGAGAATTACCCAGGTTGTAGAAATATTGCGATCGCGTTTGGGCAATCAGAAAATTAACGTCGTTGAGCTTAAGGGTAGACCAAAGCATCTTTATGGCATCTATCAGAAGATGCAGCGTCAACAAAAGGAATTTAGCCAGATTTATGATATCGCCGCTTTTCGGATTATTGTTAACACTAATGAAGAATGTTATCGGGCTTTGGCAGTAGTCCATGATGCTTTCACACCCATTCCTGGTCGCTTTAAAGACTACATTGGTTTACCCAAGCCTAATCGCTATCAATCTCTACATACTACTGTCGTCGGGATCAATGGTCGTCCAATTGAGGTACAGATCCGGACAAAAGAAATGCATCAGGTAGCCGAATACGGCATTGCGGCTCACTGGAAATATAAGGAAACAGGTTCAAGTAATAGCAGCAGCAGCGTATCTTCTGATGATGATAAATTTGTCTGGCTGCGTCAGCTATTAGAGTGGCAAAAAGATCTTAATGATCCTCAAGAGTATATGGAGGGGGTGAGAGACAATCTGTTTGAAGATGACGTATATGTCTTCACTCCCAATGGCGACGTAATTGCCCTTTCCCAAGGTGCAACCCCCGTAGACTTTGCTTATCGGATTCACAGTGAAATCGGCAATCACATGAAGGGAGCAAGGGTAAATGGTCGCTGGACGGTGCTGTCTAAACCGCTGGAAAATGGTGATATTGTCGAAATTGTGACCCAGAAAAATAGTCATCCTAGCCTGGATTGGCTCAACTTTGTGGTGTCTCCCACTGCCCGTAATCGGATTCGTCAGTGGTACAAACTTTCTCATCGTGATGAGAACATTGCCCGTGGTCGAGAGTTATTAGAGAAAGCTCTAGGTAAGAATGGGTTTGATTCCCTGCTCAAGTCCGAACCAATGCAGAACGCGGCTCAACGCTGTAATTATCAGTGCGTTGACGATCTGCTAGCAGCTTTAGGTTATGGTGAAATCACGCAAAATCACGTGGTTAATCGTCTGCGGGATGTGGTCAAAGAGCAGCAGCCAGCGGAAACTGAGATTCCCCTGGAAGAAGTTGAAATTCCTAGTCATCTTCATAACAATCAAGAAAAACATAACAGCAGCGATTCTCCTATCATTGGGGTAGAAGGAATGCTTTATCATATGGCAGGATGCTGTAAACCATTGCCTGGAGAGTCGATCATTGGTGTGGTTACTCTTAGCTCAAGAGGAATTTCGATTCATGCTCAAGGTTGTGAAAATGTGGCAAAAATTCCTGGGGAAAGAATTATCCCTGTAAGCTGGAATGATAAAGCAGAGGAAGGAAAGCCCTTCACTTATCCCGTAGATATTCAAATTGAAGCGATGGATCGGGTAGGAGTGTTTAAGGATATCCTGGCTCGTTTGAGCGATCGCGGCATCAATGTCCGCAATGCCGGAGTAAAAACCGACAACAACAAGCCAGCGTTAATTTCCTTGAGTTTAGATATTCGCGATCGCCAGCAGCTAGAATATGTTTTCCAGCGGATTAGAAGCATGAGCGATATTCTGAATATTCGTCGGGTGATGAATTCAGGGGAGCATTGAGAGTAAGAAGTAATGAAGTGCTTGTCTGCATGTAGTAAGAGATGTTTTGTTTTCCTACTCGCAGTTAATCAGAATTGACGGTAAATAGTTCAGTTGTCAATTGCTCTAATTTTTTTAATCCCGTCAACGAACCCTTGATTAATCTGGCGGCTGCGAGGGGTTGTTGGAGCATAGCGATCGCCATGGGCAAGGTTTTAAGATTGCCCTGACTGTCAATAGCTTGATTGAGGTTAGGCAAATCGCCACTCAGATCATCGCTAACTATTCGCAGCATCGACACGGATTTATCACGGCGCTGTAATTCTTGGACGTAGCTATAGCCTTCCATCTCGACGATAGTAGCAGTATATTGTTGA
>JBCCNG010000609.1:0-2936 GCA_039025955.1 Cyanobacteria bacterium P01_C01_bin.72
AAAAGACTGGCCAGAGGTAGTCGGTATCCGCGAACGGGTATCCTTATCTGGTGATGGCTATTTGCTGACTGGGGACGCTGCTGGACTGTGTAACCCGTTGACTGGATTTGGCACTGGCAGTGCCATGCTGTCTGGACAGGAGGCGGCGCGACAAGCTACACAAGCCATCCAAACAGGGCTATTCGATCTCACCAGTCTTAGAGGCTATGATCATGCCCTATATCAACAGCTACAATCTGAATTCGTTGGGGGTCAAATACTCCATCAGCTAATTCAATTACCTTGGCTTTTCGATCAGCTTTCTGGAGGACCGTTCAAGCAGCTAGTTAAGACCCTGGTGAAAACACCGTTACGAGGAGCCTTAGAGAAGTTGGGGCAGATGTAAATCGGGTTGCTGCATAGGTTGGGAGGGAAACTTTATTGTAATTGCTTTCACCTGAAGTCTTGAATGTTAGCACCTGAATTTTTTCCTGAATAAATCCTCTTTTTTTTCCCGGAGATCAATTACACATTGAGAATCGAGTTAAACAACGCAGAGATTTCAGATCAGCATTTAGAAAATAGAGAGAAAATTGAGCATGAGTAAAAGAGTTTTAATTATCGGTGCGGGTCCTAGCGGATTACTTTTGGCTCATTACCTGTTGGCACGGCAACAAAAGTACCAGGTAGATATTTACGAGCGTCGTAATGACCCCAGAACGATTTCTATTAGTCGATCTAGAACCTTTCCCGTTGCCTTAAATGACAGGGGAATGAATGCTCTGAAGGGAATTCCTGGGTTGAAGGAGGCTGTTATTGACGTTAGCGTCCAGATGCGAGGTAGTGTTATTCACGAGCCTAACGGCAAACAGAGAAAAATTCTCAGAGCAAAACCCTTGTATACCCTAGATCGCACTGAACTAACCAAAGTACTGTTAGACAGTTTAGAACAAAGATACAGTTGCAATGAGCATCAGCAAAGCCAGAATCGCCTTAATATCTATTTTCAGCACTCCTGTACCCAAATCGATTTGAAAAGAAACCAAGCTACATTTTCTCGACTCGACTCTGCTGAGTCTGAATCGACCGTTACCTATGACTTAATTATTGGTGCTGATGGGGCGAAATCCACCGTCAGAAAGCATTTTTTAGATACAGAGCTGTTTGAATTAGAACAAAAGTATATCGATAACGATTACAAATCAATTCACTTACCTTCTACCGTTAGCGAGAAATTTCAGATTGCTTTAGAGCGCGACTGCATTCATTCTTGGAGACTTGATGACGGCTCGGTAATTTTGTTACTTTATCAAAGTGATGGCAAGATGAGCGGAGTGATTCACTTTCCAAGAGATAAGAGCCAGGTAACTGAGTTGAAAACCGCAGCAGAAGTCAAACAATTTTTCGAGCAAAATGCCCCCGCAGTCGGACAATTGATGAATGAATCAGAAGCAGCAGCTTTTTTAGACAAACCAGTTGCTAATGTTTTAACCATTAAATGCAATCGCTATCACTACCACGACAGCGCGTTATTAATTGGAGATGCTGCTCATGCTGTGTCCCCTTCTCTGGGTCAAGGATGCAACTCGGCTTTAGAAGATGCTGTCATTTTCAATCGGCTTTTAGATGAATATCAAGACAATTTACAGTCAGCACTAGAGCAGTTTACGGCAAGTCGTCTAACCGATGCTCGTGCAGTAGTAGAGTTGAGCAATTATACTTTACCTCTTGCTAAATCTTTGTTTGTGGAATTTATCTTGCGACAGCGCATAGCTAAAATTATGCACCGCTTATTTCCGCAACGTTTTTTCCCACCACTATTTGATGCTTTATACGAATCATCTATTCCCTACGGCAAAATCGGTGAAAAGTATCAAGGTTGGTGTTCGAGAGTTAAAAAATCTAGCGTTGCTGATTATTCATAAATGAGTGCGGGTTTTAATACAGTACGAGTCCACTTAAGATAAATCATTAAAATCTAATGCTGTCGATCTATGTCAGAATCAGTCAATTTGTTGCCTCGTTGGTTCATTCGTCCCGATCTGGATGGTTTTTTTGGGTTAGCATTGAACAATTTAATTCAAATTCTAGTAATTGTTAGCCTTTGTCAAGGAGTTCTCCAATTTCCTGCTGACTTACTTTACGGAAGAATTCTACCAGGTGTCGCTCTCAGCCTAGTAATTGGTAATTTTTACTATAGTTGGCTCGCTTATCAACAGGGACATCGAGAAAATCGTAACGATATTACAGCACTGCCTTACGGAATTAATACCGTCAGTCTTTTTGCCTATGTTTTTTTAGTGATGTTGCCCGTTCGCTTAGAGGCGATCGCTGGAGGAGCTACAATAGAAGAGGCTGCCGAAATAGCTTGGCAAGCTGGGCTAGTTGCCTGTATCGGTTCGGGTTTAATTGAATGGGGCGGGGCAAAAATTGCTGATCGCCTGCGTCAATTTACACCTCGTGCTGCATTACTTTCTACCCTTGGAGGCATCGCCTTAACTTTTATTGCCTTAGGATTTCTCTTACGAACTTATGCCCATCCTTTAGTGGGATTTGTTCCTTTGGGGGTAATTTTATTGGCTTATTTTGGTCAAGTTAAATTTACCGTACCAGGAACTCACTACCAAATTCCAGGAGGTTTATTAGCAGTTGGACTGGGTATAATTCTTGCCTGGACGACAGGATTAGCGAGCTGGGATTCGAGTCAGTGGCAAGCTGTTTCAGAACCAGTAGGACTATATTTGCCCCAACTCCAGATTCAACAATTATGGTCGGCAAGAGCAATTTTGGTGCAATATTTCAGCATTATTTTGCCTATGGGACTGTTCAATCTCATCGGTAGTTTGCAAAACTTAGAAAGCGCCGAAGCAGAAGGCGATCGCTATCCAGCAGCTCCCTGTCTTGCTGTTAATGGGATTGGCACTATCGTAGCTGCTTGCTTTGGGTCTTGTTTTCCG
>JBCCNG010000610.1:0-2934 GCA_039025955.1 Cyanobacteria bacterium P01_C01_bin.72
AGCGCAATCTCGATTTTTTCACCACGGGACACAATTATTTTGTGCGTATTCTACCTTATTTGGTTGTAGCTCCTCTTTATCTGGCAGGAGAAACCGATTTTGGCGCAATTGGTCAGGCAACGGTAGCATTTTTCCAGATTTTCTTCGCTTTGACGGTAATTATCAATCAGTTCGATCTGCTCACGGCATTTGCGGCGGGGATTAACCGAATTGCGGCTTTTGATGAGATTTTGACTGATTTCGCAGTTGATACAGTCACAGAAGGAGAATCTACTATTAGCTCCACTGTAGACTCCCGTTTAGCATTAGAAGACGTTACCCTCCTAACTCCCAATAATCAACAGACATTAGTTGCCGATCTTTCCGTCGAGATTGAGCCAAATCAGAGTTTGGCTATCGTTGGTGAAAGTGGAGTGGGTAAAAGTTCTTTATTAAGAGCGATCGCTGGATTATGGAACAAAGGACAGGGTAATATTGTGCGACCGACTCCTGATTCCATGCTCTTTTTACCTCAAAAACCCTATATGATTTTGGGTACTCTTAGACAGCAGCTATTGTATCCCCAGACCGATAGCCATATTCCTGATGAACAGCTAGAACAAGCGTTACAGGATGTTAATTTAGGCAACCTAGTGGAGAAGGTCGGAGGACTAGATGTCGAGTTGGGCTGGTCAGATGTTTTATCCCTCGGAGAGCAACAAAGATTAGCTTTTGCCCGACTGTTACTAACTCAACCCCGCTATGCAATTTTAGATGAAGCAACCTCAGCCTTAGATGTGCAGAATGAAAAAAGACTCTATCAGTTACTACAACAAGCCGATACTACCGTAGTCAGCGTGGGTCATCGTCCTAGTCTTTTGCAATATCATCAAAAAGTACTCCAGCTGAAGGGTCAATCACAATGGCAGGTATCGTCGGTCGATGATTATCTCGCAACTCTGAATGAAGGAGTTTAGGTGTATTGCATATTGGTAAGGGGTTAAAGCAAATTAACTCAGCAAACATTAAGAAATATTGAAGCAGATTGAGTCTTAAATCAAAGATCTAGAGGCGGCTCAAGCCACTCCAGATCTGGCTCATATTTTTGCTATATTCCCTCAATAATAAAGGGTCGATCCCACTTGAAACGAGCTATTAACACCAAATGATTAGGTCGATTTCTGATTTTTAGACATCAATGTTAACAATTAGATTAAGCTCAGATAACTGTTGTACCGATTTTTATGGACTAGATCCCAGTCAAAAAAATTGTGGTAACTTATTAAAGGTAAAGATAAGTAACAAAAAATCAGAAAAGTCCACCCACAATAGCTCATACTCATTTAACCTGTGACATCTTCTTCAAGTTCCGATTGTCCGTCAGCCAAGCCGCCTCAGCTTCTCGATTTACCTCTACAACCAGATCGAGAGCGTCAAGCGTGGCGAGTATTTTTTACATCTTCTTTTCTCGTTTCAGTTCCCGTTTTTTTTCAAGCACCAATTGTCAGGCTATTTCCCGAACTTAGTCTAGTTTTAACTCTGTTTTGGGTCGGTTTGGGTTGGTATCTTTATCAGCGCCCTCAGAATCGTTGGTGGGGTGATATTATTTTGGGCTTTAGCTGGAGCTGGCTGGCTGGCTCTATTTATTGGGGTTGGCTGAGATCTGAGCCTTTGATTCATATGCCGATTGAAGCGATTGGCTTGCCTTTTGCTCTCTGGTGTATTTGGCGTGGCTGGGGCAAAGTAGGCAACTTCTTTTATCTTGGTTCACTCTTGGGCACTGCCATTACCGATATTTACTTTTACATCGTTGATGTAATTCCCTACTGGCGGAAGTTAATGACGGTGGATATGAACCCAGCTTTAGCTTCGCCGATCTTCAAAGCAGCACTAGGACAGGTGCAGACAGTTTGGGGCATTAGCTGGGCGATTGTCTTGGTTAATATATTATTAGGTGTAAGCTGGTGGGCATTAAAGAAAACAGAGCTACACTGGTGGGCATTCGCAGGGGCAGTTTTAAGCACAATTTTAGTCGATAGTTTATTTTGGATTGCTGCCTACTTTGCCTAGATAGCGATCGCAATTATGAGACAAGTAATTGCAAGACTGTTAATTACACCGCGTCCACACAGAACAGGGAAAACCCCATCTAAACTATGGCTCAGAGTAATGACAGGGTAAAGCCATTATCACCAATGCAATATTTGCAAGAGAATGAAACCTTTCTTTATGTTCTGAAAAGATTATTGCAGGCGGCAATAACGTTGCTGCTGGCATCTGCTCTCTGTTTTTGGATTGCCGAAATAGCACCAGGAGACTATTTAGATACCCTCAAGCAAGATCCCCAGATTACTCCTGAGCGCATCGCAGCCTTAAGCCAACAGTTTGGACTAGATCAACCGGCAATTGTGCAGTACTTCCGTTGGTTGCAAAGGATTATCACTCGTCTAGATTTTGGTCAAAGCTTTGTTTATTTTCGTTCCGTTTCTTCTTTACTTTGGGAGAGAGTCCCCGCAACCCTACTACTAGCCATCTCATCTTTAATCTTAACTTGGGCGATCGCTATTCCTTTGGGAATTCTCAGTGCAGTTAAGCAAAACAGTCTTGCGGATCGGCTGCTGCGAATCTTAAGCTATGTGGGACAAGGCTTTCCCAGCTTCATCACCGCCCTAATTTTCCTGATTGTGGCTCAGTTTTTGTCTCCTCTGTTTCCTGTTGGAGGAATGACAAGTATTAATCATAATCAGCTCTCAGGAGTAGGTAAAATCGTGGATATTGCTTGGCACATGATCTTACCGACGATCGCTGTAAACCTGCAAAACTGGTAATGCTCAAAGCGATTGTCGGTAAGATCATGTGCCAAGCAATATCCACGACTTTACCTACTTCTGAGAGTTGATTATGATTAATACTTGTCATTCCTCCAACAGGAAACAGAGGAGACAAAAACTGAGC
>JBCCNG010000611.1:0-2922 GCA_039025955.1 Cyanobacteria bacterium P01_C01_bin.72
ATTAATCCCCTCACTTTTATTCTATTGCCAATTAAAGAATTCCTAACCGCTAGCTACTTTCGCTGGTTTAGTACCGCTACGCGGAGGTAGTAAGTAATAAGTGATGAGTAAATGACCTTACGCAGTATGTATCAAAAGCTAATGTTGTCCCTAAAAGAATGCTTCGCATCCTGCGGCGCTTACGCATATCAGTTGTACTCATTGCTCACAGATTAATTACTGTTTCAGCGATCAATTTAATTTGTCAGCCGACAATCATTATCTAGCCCGCCAAACAATCTATTGCCTTACCCACAAAAGCCTTGATTTGTCAAAATTACCAGGTTTTTTTGTTACCTTTTGACATATAACAGTTTGTAAAAAAATTCAGTTTTGACGGGAGGAAACGCGTCGTCGCACGGCGCATGTTCCACTCCCGTCGTGACGGAATTATATTGTCAATAAGAAAATATCGTGACGAAAACATGTGGGTTCTAGGGATTGAAAATATTTTTGGCACTGTAGTCCCTAAAGCCACATTAATCATAGCTCGAAACCGTTAGATTTACGTTGTTTTTTCTAACTTATTTCTCTTCATTAAGTAAAGTAAAGTATACAGATTACTAAACTATTCCTAGTTGGCTAAAACGAGTGCTTATAGTAAACGCAGTAAGTGTGAAGTTGCTTTTGCACCAGATTCAAATAAAGAGCTTCACCCAGCCATTAGCGATTTAGCGATTGACTACAAGCTTTTGACTAAAAGAGATCGCGCCAGTAATAAAATAGGAGATAGTAAATTAAGGAATAGTAATAATCGAAATTTTCATCAAAATATTGGCGATCGCATTTTGATTGGCAAAGCAAGTTTCAAAGCAAATCGGCTCGAAGTCTTATGGTTTGGATTGGGTAACGTCAGTGAGTAATAAGTTAGATGTCATCGGGATTTCAGGGCGAATAAATGGTTACTCTATCTCTGTTTAATGACCCTGGTAAAGCCAGTAAACGAATTAATTAAGCCACAGTATATGCCCCAAAACACTGAAACGAAAGATCAAAGCCAAAGCGATCGCCAGGAGGAGCAGTTATCGGGAGTGAACGATTACTTATCTCTCTTAGCACGTATTTTTCTTGCCGCAATTTTTCTGTGGTCGGGAACTAACAAAATTTTGAACCCTCTCGCCTCCCTCGAAAAAATGTCCGCTCAGGGAATGCCCTTGACATCTTTGTTTTTAGTTGGGGCGATCGCTCTAGAGATTTTCGGCGGACTTTCAGTGCTGCTGGGGATTAAACCCCGATGGGGGGCGACGATGCTGGTTATTTTTCTGGTTCCCGCTACTTTAATTTTTCATACCGATTTCTCTACCGAACTTGAGCAAGCAATGTTTTTAAAAAATCTGGCAATGTTGGGTGGGCTGCTGCTGTTGATTCAGCATGGAGGAGGAAGCTTTGTCTTGTGGTCAGCAAAAAGAGCCGTACAGAGCGATCGCTCATAATTAATCTCTTTCTGATATTTTAAAATTTGTAGAAGTACTTCACCATGTTTCTAGATAACTATGGAAGAACTAATCGAGTTACGTAAAAGTCTTATGGCAGGGGATTATAGCCAGGCTTTAAAGATAATCGATGAACTGGAAGAAATGTCGGTTGAAGATAAATTAAATAAGATCTACAGCTATACCGTTATCTTGTTGCTACATCTGATTAAACAGGCAGCTGAGCAAAAAACTACTCGATCCTGGCAAAACTCCATTCTTAATTCCGTAGAACTAATCGAGCGAGTCAATAAAAGTCGTAAATCAGGTGGGTATTATGCTAAAAACCAAGTACTGCGAGAAATAATTGACGATGCTTTTCCCCGCGCCCTGAGAGATGCTGCACTAGAAGCTTTTGGTGGTGCTTACGAGTCCCAAGACTTGCAGAAGATGATTGAAACTGATGACATTAAACAACAGGCGTTTGATCTCTTAAAAGTAGAATAAATAAATAACAACTCTAACTATTCCTTAACCAGTCTAAAACCAAACAAAATATGACGCGAAGTTACGGGACGAGTGTGTCGATAGGCAGCACGACAAAATCCTGGTAAATCGTCCCAAGAACATCCCTTCATGACCACACGTGTATCCTGCCGCTTTAAAGTTGAGGTATATTCAAACACATTACCCGCCATATCTTCTACACCATAAATACTCTTGCTCAAGGGAAAAGAAGCAACCTCACTACTGTAGTTTAAGCCACTTTGTCCATAATTTGTCCCTGCTTTCTGCCAGTCATCACCCCAGGGAAAGTATCTTGCCGCTTCGCCCCTAGCCGCTTTTTCCCATTCTGCTTCAGTTGGTAGGCGGTAGTTTGCCCCCGTTATTTTTCCTTTCCAGTCGGCATAGGCTAGAGCATCTTGATAAGAAACCAGCACTACTGGATGACGAGCCGTATTTGCGGGATAAGTTCTGTTTTGCCAGAGAAATTCTTGCACCTTATCATAAGAATGAACTAGAAAACCCTGCGCTTGATATGCCTCAGCGCTAATGCCTGGAGAGCGGTGATTAGTTGCCGCAATAAACTCTTGATATTCTTGATTAGTAACTAAATTACGACTAATACAGTAATCAGGAAGAGACTTTGTTTGCCGATCGCTTTCTTGATCAAACCAGCCTGTTTGTCTTAGTTGCGCTTCCGCCTGTTGGACACCTGCGGCAGTTTTAGCGATCGCCTGAGCCGAAATACGGTAGGCAAAATCCCGTTCGGTGCGATCGCTTCCTTGAATGAAATTTCCCCCAGGAATAAATACATACTCCGAGTCTGTTTCACATTCTGCCTCTGTGAGGGCGGCTGAACTAACAGATGGAGAAGTTTGGCAACTAAAACAGGTTAAGGTGATCGCCAGAGATACAGTTGTTTTAATTAGTTTTTGCACCCTCTCAGTATATCGCAGTACGTGGATTG
>JBCCNG010000612.1:0-2922 GCA_039025955.1 Cyanobacteria bacterium P01_C01_bin.72
ACACAACTTCCCTCTAGATTTGGCAAGTGGCGAGCAAGCTCCAGTAGCTTTAACAGCACCTTCCATCAACGGCTAGAGACTAAGTTATCGCTTACAGCCTTGTAGAGATTGAATAGAAAATGCCCCTCATCTCTGAGGGGCATTTTTTTTAGAGTAGCAAAATAGACTGGAGTTAGACTGAAATCTTTAGTAGCCTGGAAGCAGCGAAATAAGGGAAAGTCGAAGAAAAGCCATGGCCAGAAAAACGTCAGTCCCCAAAGCGAATCAGAAAGTTGTCCTCAAATGTATCCATTAAAATTGTCCCAGTTTTGGTCAGAAGATGTGGAGTGATTACGACAACTTGAGCACCATCAGAACCTGATCAGGAGTCGTCAGATGGAACTACTGAGAGAAAAACAAAAACGCCTTCAACAACGTCGTTTTCGCTGTGACCCTGAAGATTATTTACTGAAATTGGAAACCAGATTAATCCAGTCTATTTTGCCACCCTAGTTTTTTTATTGATGATACGTCCTAGCTGCGATCGCTAAATATTGATTGTGATTACTCACTCTAATCCTGCTGAGCAATAAGTTTAAAATAATATTTACTGATTCGGTGGCTCTCGCTACATCACTATTGCTAAATAAGAGCTAAATATAGTATTGACAGCTTTTGGGTCTTGTGCATTGACTATCAAGATTACACTTTGCTGCCAACGTCGGTTTACAGAAGTTAATATTAGTATATAATTGCTAGCAAACAATTTTTGGATTGTTGCAGTTATTCATATTCCAGCAAGTTTATTAAAAGTAGTAGTACTAAAATTCCCCGATCTTCTCTATGAAAAATACTCAAACCAAGCAGACAGTACCTCATGTAGTCATAGTTGGTGGAGGTTTTGGCGGACTTTATGCAGCAAAGTCACTCAAGGATGCACCAGTCAAAGTTACTCTAATTGACAAGCGTAATTTTCACCTTTTCCAACCACTACTATATCAAGTTGCTACAGGTACTTTGTCTCCTGCGGATATTGCGTCTCCTCTGCGGGTGGTTTTGAGTAAGCATAAGAATACTCAGGTTTTGCTAGATAAAGTTGTAGATATTGATGCTGAGGCGAAAAAAGTCTATTTAGAAGACAGGGAAGCGTTGGATTACGATGCTTTAGTCATAGCGACAGGAGTGAGCCACCACTATTTTGGTAACGATCAATGGCAGAATGATGCCCCTGGATTAAAAACTGTCGAAGATGCTTTAGAAATGCGTCGCCGTATCTTTATGGCATTTGAAGCAGCAGAAAAAGAAACTGACCCCGAAAAACGTCAGGCACTTCTAACCTTTGTGGTTGTTGGAGGTGGTCCTACTGGGGTTGAACTGGCTGGAGCGATCGCTGAAATTGCCCATCAGTCGGTTAAAAATGACTTCCGCGACATTGATACGACTCAAGCCAAAGTACTGCTGTTTGAAGGAATGGATCGTGTCCTACCTCCCTACCCAGAAAAGTGTTCAGCAGAGGCACAAAAGTCTCTTGAGAAACTGGGGGTCGATGTGCAGACTAAAACTTTGGTAACTAATATTGCCGACAATTCTGTAACTTACCGTCAGGGAGAAACCTCTACTACAGTAGCTGCTCATACAATTCTCTGGGCGGCGGGAGTCAGAGCCTCGTTTATGGGTAAAGTGCTAGCTGAACGTACGGGAGCAGAATTAGATCGAGCGGGAAGAGTGGTTGTTGAACCTGATTTGAGTATTAAGGACTATCCTGATGTTTTTGTAATTGGCGATCTAGCTAACTTCCCGCACCAGGGAGAGCGTCCTTTACCTGGTGTTGCTCCTGTCGCGATGAAAGAAGGGGAATATGTTGCGGATTTAATTGCCAAAAGATTTATCGGTGTCAAAGTTAAGCCCTTTAGCTATCAAGATTTAGGAAGCATGGCAGTAATTGGTCAGAATAAAGCAGTGGCGGATCTCCGTTTTGCTCGCTTCTCTGGCTTTATTGCCTGGATTATTTGGGTATTTGCCCACATCTACTATTTAATCGAGTTTGATAACAAGCTCGTCGTAATGATTCAGTGGGCTTGGAATTATATTACTCAAGGAAGAGGAGCGCGTCTGATCACGATCAATCCTTCCTTAGAGTTGGAAATTGAGCCAGCTCAAAAATCTGAAGCAGAAAAAACCAAAACTTCTGAGGCTAAATCCCCAGAGGCGGTGTCGGTCAGTTAGTGAAGAATATCTGCTCTGATTAATTCCTGTACGCTTACGTGTAACTCTTTTAGGGTTAGAGCGTGGGCGTAATTCTTCATTTTCGATGATAAACGAATAATTAACCTGATCGCTAATTCAATTAAAAGCAACTTACTACTCTCGATTCTGCAAAGCATAGAGTACCGAACCCACTAATCCGACCTGGGGGTTTAAAACAATGTGTACGGGTACTGCTTCAATTAGGGTGCTGACTCGTCCCTTGTCCTTAAAAGCGCGGAGAAATCTACCATCCTGCATTAAGGGTAAGATTTTAGCCGCTATGCCGCCAGCAATGTAAATTCCACCATAAGAAAGCAACTTTAAGGCTAAATTGCCCGTTTCTGAGCCGTATGCCTCGACAAAGATATCCATAGTTTTTTCAGAGAGGCGATCGCACTGTTTGAATGCCGCCTGAGAAATGATTGCGGCGGGGTCAATAGTTTTTTTTCCTTCTTGTTCCCAAAGCTTAATTCTTTCGCCGATCTCTGGCGATTCCTCGGCGTAACTGCTATCTCGGAGAAACTGATAAATTGAGGTGATTCCTTGACCTGAAACAACTCGCTCAACAGAGATATGTTCGACTGCCAACTTTTGACGCAAATATTTCAGTAGATCCATTTCCAAATCGTTACGAGGGGCAAAATCTGTGTGTCCCCCTTCGCTGGCAAAAATCTGATATTTCTTACCTTGAGGAAC
>JBCCNG010000613.1:0-2922 GCA_039025955.1 Cyanobacteria bacterium P01_C01_bin.72
CGCTATAAGAAAATTTATCTGTGAGGGTAGCTATCAGCTATCAGCTCTAGGATAGTTATTATGACCTACAAGCTAATTTTAAAATCTTCGTACGGTAAACGTCTCAGCTTAAACTAAACTCAGGTTTAGTTATAAAACTTCTCGCTTGAGGTAAGGCTGAAGCACATCGGGGATTTTGACCGTACCGTCAGGCTGCTGATAATTTTCTAAAATTGCTGCCATTGTCCGACCAATTGCTAGCCCTGAGCCATTTAGGGTATGGACATACTGTGTACCCTTTTTTCCTGCCTGTTTAAAGCGAATATTGGCTCGACGTGCCTGAAAGTCTCGAAAGTTGGAACAGCTAGAAATCTCACGGTACATTCGGGGCGCTGGAAGCCAAACCTCTAGGTCGTAACATTTTGCTGCCCCAAAGCCAATATCACCCGTACACAGTTCTAAAACACGATAGGGTAACTTTAGCGCCTGAAGGATTGCTTCGGCATTGGCGACTAAAGACTGATGTTCGGCAGCGGATGTTTCTGGGGCAACAATCTTGACTAATTCAACTTTATTAAACTGATGGAGGCGAATTAAACCCCTGCTGTCTCGTCCCGCGCTACCAGCTTCCCGTCTGAAGCAGGGTGTATAGGCACAGTGACGGATTGGTAATGCTGATTCTTCAATGATTTCGTCCCGATAGAGGTTAGTTACGGGGACTTCTGCCGTAGGAGTAAGCCACAAGTCGTCATTGTCACATTTGAAGCTGTCATCGGCAAATTTGGGTAGCTGGCTTGTTCCCTGAAGGGAAGTACTGTTAATCAAAACAGGAGGCATTACTTCTAAATATCCTGCCGCAATTTGCGTATCAAGCATAAAGCTGATTAAAGCTCTCTCCAAAGCCGCCCCTGCACCAACTAGATTTACGAACCGACTCTGGGCTACCTTCACCGCCCTTTTAAAATCGAGAATACCTAGCTTTTCCCCAATTTCCCAGTGAGGCAACACTGAATTTTCGGTAATATACTCATCACCCCAACGTCGCAACTCAACGTTTTCCTCTTCTCCCTTACCCAAAGGAGTAGATTCATCGGGAATATTCGGCAACTCCAACAGCAGGGCTGCAATTTTGGCTTTGTATTCCTTCTCTTGGGGTTCAAGCTCACCTAGTTTGGCTTTAATTTCGTTTCCTTCGGCTTTTAGCTGGGCAATTTCTGCTCCTTGGGGATCACTACCGCTGCCAATCTTTTGACCAATCAGTTTCCCAATTTCATTTCCCCGCGCACTAAGCTGGCTACGGTTGGTTTCCAATTCTCGCGCGGCTCGATCTAGTTCAACAATAGGTTGAATATCATAGTTACCGTGGCGGCGGTCAATCGATGCCTGAACTTGTTCGGGATTATTTCTGATTAGTTTAAGGTCTAACACCGCTTTAATTTCTGTTTCGTTGGCTTTTTCTCTAGGTTAGGATACCTTGTTTTCGGATTGTATAGCTGTTCTAAATTAATCGAACTACTGGTTACGAATGACCTACTGCTATTCATCAAGCTACGAAATGTCCGCAGCAACGCCGCAATCGGAGAATAAAAATAAATCTCAGAAAAATATCCAGAGCAAACTAGCGCACTGCTAAAGACAGCTTACGGCTGGGTGGTTTAAATGCTCGGTTCAACTCCTGTAAATTCTCTGGCGTTAATCTGATGTTTAAAGCGGCGCAATTTTCTTCTACGTGCCGGGGGTTAACTGCTTTCGGGATGGCAATAATATTATCCTGATGTAGTAGCCAGCTAAGAGCAATCTGAGGAGCGCTGGCGTTGTGTTGGGCGGCAATCCGAGCCAACTTTGAATCCTTGACAAAGGCTTTTTGTTCTACAGGAGAGTAAGCCATGATCGGTATCTGACGCTGTTGGCACCAGGGTAATAAATCCCATTCAATTCCGCGATGCTTCAGGTTGTATAGCACTTGATTGCTAGCGATCGCTTTTCCCCCTGGTAAAGACTCTGCTTCTAACATATCGTCTAGATCGAAGTTACTCACGCCGTAGTCGCGGATCTTGCCTGACTGCTGAAGATACTGCAACCCTGATAACGTTTCTGACAAAGGAATAGAACCCCGCCAGTGGAGTAAATATAAATCTAGATAGTCAGTTTTTAGTCTAGCCAAAGAGCGATCGCAAGCAGCAATTAGACTATCGTAACCTGCATTTTGAGGATAAAACTTACTGACCAAATATACCTCTTCACGACGACCAGCGATCGCTTGAGCAACAATTTTTTCTGCGCCTCCTGCACCATACATTTCTGCCGTATCAATCAGGTTCATACCTAGATCTAGCCCTAGCTGTAAAGCAGCAATCTCTGCCTGTTTCTGACTGGGTTTTTCTCCCATGCGCCATGTACCCTGTCCCAATATCGGTATTTCTGTTCCTGATAGTAACGGTAGTGTTTTCATGGTCTAGCTAATCTCTAGTCGAAACAATTCCTCGACCTAACTATGATTTATTTAAGCTTTAAGCGGTTACGGCTGCTTCTTGCTTTGCCGATCCTTGTGTACCTAGCTGAATCAACTCGATTTTGTAGCCGTCGGGATCTTCGACAAAGGCAATGACTGTAGTACCATGCTTCATTGGACCAGGTTCACGACTAACTTTGCCTCCTTGGGCTTTAATTTGCTCGCAAGTACCATAAATATCATCCACGCCTAAAGCTATATGTCCGTAGCCCTCACCCATATCGTATGCTGATGTATCCCAGTTATAGGTTAGCTCTAACACCGTGTTCTCCTTTTCGTCTCCATAACCCACAAAAGCATTGGTAAACTTACCGCCTGGGTAGTCTTTGCGACGTAAAAGTTTCATGCCTAAAATATCGCAATAAAAAGCGATCGACTTTTCTAAATCACCGACTCGCACCATTGTGTGTAGCATTCTCATCTGAAAATTC
>JBCCNG010000614.1:0-2913 GCA_039025955.1 Cyanobacteria bacterium P01_C01_bin.72
CCACAACTATGAAGCAACCTTTGCGCGGATTGCTGATGAAATTGGCTATGTAGACAAAGACGATATCTATGATTTAGTTAAGGCAATCGTCGCGACCCAGAGAGACTATGGAGATCGCTTTAACCGTCGTCATTCACGGATGAAGTACCTAATTCACGATTGGGGGGTAGAAAAATTCAAAGCCAAGGTCGAATCTTATTTGGGTAAGAAACTTGAACCCTATAAAAAGCTACGGCAGTGGGAATACCAAGATTTCTTAGGCTGGTATGATCAGGGAGATGGCAAGTGGTTTTTCGGAATCAGTGTAGAAAACGGTAGAGTTAAAGATGAAGGAGCTTTCCAACTCAAGACAGCCTTGAGAGAGATCGTGCAGCAGCTAAATCTGCCCATGCGCCTATCTGGCAATCACAATATCATTCTCTATGAGATTGCCACCGAACACAAAGCTCTGGTCGAAGAAATACTCAATAACCGAGGTATAGTAACTGATCCCCAGGCAATAGAACCTCTAACTCGCTACTCTATGGCTTGTCCTGCAATGCCTACCTGCGGGCTAGCTGTTACCGAATCTGAAAGAGCTTTACCCGGAATTACCGACCGAATTCGGTCATTATTGAATAAACTAGGAATGGCAGACGAACACTTTGTGATTAGGATGACCGGGTGTCCTAACGGCTGCGCTCGTCCCTACATGGCAGAGCTAGGCTTTGTCGGTAGCGCCCCTGGAAAATACCAAATTTGGCTCGGAGGCACACCAAACCAGACTCAGTTAGCTCAACCCTATGAGCAAAAAATGCCCGTCGATGAGCTAGAAACCTTTTTTGAGCCTATATTTGTCTTCTTTAGACAAAATCGTAAATTAAAGGAAAGCTTTGGCTCATTCTGTAGTCGCGTTGGATTCGCTGCCATTCGTAACTTTGCTGAAAACTACACCATAGGAAGCTATATGGATACAGATACCACTACTAAACCCAAGTTCCGTAAAAACCAGCGTCGTGTTAGCGTTCCTGATAATATATTTCCTCGCTTAAAGGAAGTTGCCGAGAAAGAAGGGAGACCAATGAATCAGATTATTGCTGATGCTTTAAATGACTACTTTGGTAAGAATCAAGAAGCGTAGATTGAGTATATTTATATTTGCTTGATTTGAATTAATTACAGGGCTGCCAGTTGGTAGCCTTTTTTTGTAGTTGGGGTCGCACCGCTAACCTAATTTTGTACGGCTACATTAGCTGTGTCATTTTTTGCTATGGTTTGTAGCAATGACCATTCTCAAACTGGCAAGTAATTAATGAGCAACATCTTAATTAGTAACGACGACGGTATTTTTGCTTTGGGAGTAAGGACTTTAGCTAATACTCTGGCTCAAGCCGGTCATCAAGTAACAGTAGTATGTCCAGACCGTGAACGTTCAGCTACAGGTCATGGCTTGACGCTACACCAGCCGATTAGGGCAAAGAAAGTTGATTCAATTTTCGCTCCTGGGGTAGTAGCCTGGTCGTGTTCGGGTACTCCTGCGGATTGCGTTAAGTTTGCTCTCAGTGCAGTGTTAGAGACTCGTCCCGACTTGGTTTATTCGGGAATTAATCACGGGCCCAATTTGGGTACTGATGTTTTATATTCCGGGACGGTTTCAGCGGCGATGGAGGGAGTATTAGAAGGAATTCCCAGCGTAGCATTTAGTTTGGCTAGCTTTGCGAATTTTGAGTTTCAGCCTGCTGCTGATTTTGCCGTTGAGTTGCTGCCACGGTTGAGAGACTGTCCTAAGCCACCTTTATTAAGCGTTAATGTACCGTCTGTAGCCAGTTCAGAGATAACGGGAGTGATAGTTACCCGCCAGGGTTTACGACGCTATATTGAAAAATTTGAGCAGAGACTAGATCCACGGGGTAAAAGTTATTATTGGCTGGAGGGAGAAATTGTCGAAGACATTGAACAGCCCGAAGATATTAATCTTCCCCCGCACATTTTAACTGATGTACAGGCAATCCGCGATCGCTATATTACGGTCACGCCGCTACAGTATAATCTGACGGACGCAACGATTGTTAAGCATCTTTATCAGCAAGATTTTTTTTATGAACAATGAGCAATGCTCTGCTTTGTATGCCTTTGTGTCTTAAAACAATCAACTTTGTCCTTTAGCAGCCTGAGAACCGCTCTGTAATCTTTCTTGCCAGTAATTGTACATCCCAATTAGTTTCCCACAGCCCTGCTGAGGTTTGAAAACTAGTAGTCTAATCGTGTTCAAAAACATGCGTAAATTGGTGATGACAAAGGTATATTTATTGCCGTGTTTTTCGATGTGAATTAGATAGCTTTTTGTAATGTGCTGATATTTACGCCATAAATTGCGATCAGTAATTGAAGAAATATCATGAACAACTTTTAGCAAAGGAGTAACAGCAATTGTATACTTTTGCTTGCCATAGCGGAGGCAAAAATCAAGATCTTCGTAATATAAAAAGTAGCGAGGATCAAAAGCGGGACACTCGCTGAAGTTAGCGAGATTAATTAGTAAGCTACAGCCGCTTACCCAGTCTGTCGAGAAGTATTCCAACTGCACATCTTGGGGTAGGGTATCGGTTGTTTCCAAAGCAGCAGTGCCAGAAGTAAATTTTCCTCCCGCAGCAGTAATTTTCCCCGTGCTGTCATACACCGTTGTGCCTAAAATAGAGATATGAGGATGATGAGTAAAAAAGTTAAGCGCAATTGCTACAGGAGATAAGACTTCATTATTGTTCGCTGGGGCAAAATAGGCATCGGGATTAATGAGCCACACAACTGCCTGTTGATTTTGCTGATAAATCCAATCTACTCCCAAATTACAGGCTCTACCACATCCTAAATTATCATTAGCTGCAATTATTTTAGTTAAGTCACTGCTTAAGTCTTGTATTTTGCAATCGCCAG
>JBCCNG010000615.1:0-2901 GCA_039025955.1 Cyanobacteria bacterium P01_C01_bin.72
ATTTTCATTGCTCTTTCTCTATTTCAAAAGGGGGAGCTTCTATTAAAGAGAAACCTAATAAAATTACTCTTGATAGAGATTTTAATAATACTCCTTTCAATCAAATGAAGATTAAAGATAATTTGAATGTTTCAGCATTAAAAGGAATTTATTTTCACAGAATTGCAGAGTTAGTTGATTTATCTAGAATATTTGCTTCTCTAGCTCAAAGTTTAGTGGCACAATCAGAAGAAGAACTAAAATTAGGTAAAGCTTTCCTGACTAATGACTCACAAGATGGAGTATTATCCAAGATTCCAGAAAGCTTTTGCCGCTTTGCCGATGGGCAGACATTATATAATATACATTTGAAAAGAAAATTAGAAAGAGCAGCAGAACATCTTAGATCTCAATACTTGAATAAAATTACTTCAACCTCTTCTGCTATGGAAATTATAGAATTACGTGACCGACGCGTAAGAATGATATTTGGATTACTCCGAGAGTAGTAGCTCAATTTTTTGATAGTAGTAGTGTTATATTTTCATTTACCAATCAATAAACTGACTACTACCAGCATCAGGGGATATATGCAGATACCTCTCGGTAGTAGTCACCGAGGCATGACCCAAACTCTGCTGTAACAACCTCAAATTACATCCAGCTTCTAAACTATGACTGGCGTGGGAATGTCTCAGCCAGTGCGCCGATGCCCTCTCATCAACCCCCGATCGCTTACAAGCCCTTTTAATCATCCGATGCACCACTGAGCGATTCATCTTATTGTGGTGGCGAGAAATGAATACATACTGATTGACTCGCTCGTATTTCTCAAACTCCTTAATCCTTGCCCAGAGCCAATCGGGAATTATTATCACTCTGGTTTTACTACCCTTACCAAATACCGTTACTTTCCCGCCGTCGCCATGCTTTTTAAAATCATCCCAAGTTAGCCCCACCACCTCAGACACCCGCAAGCCACAGCCATACATCAGTAGCAACATCAAGCGATCGCGTTCATTTCTGACCCCATACTTAATCAATCCCTGCACATCTTTAACATCTAAAATCTTCTCCGCTAAAGAATCCTTTGCCTTGGGGGGCTTAATGAAGCTGCCCACGTTCAAAGTTAGATAGCCAGTCTGCACCGCAAAGCTAAACAGAGACTTGATTACTAGGATCTTGTTCGCTACAGTGGTAAGCTTAAATCGAGCCTTTAATCCCCGTTCCCATAGCTGTAAATCCTCCAGCTTCACCTCAGACAAAGGTTTACCAATAAACTCGATAAATTTCTCGACCGTCGAGCGATAACTTATCTGGGTCGTTTCAGATTTCCCACCGAGCCATATCAAAATCAACTCGCGATCGCTGCTGGCATTAGTAACTTTGTTCTTACTAGTCATTAATACAGAGGTATTAAAAAATGTGTATCAATATAGAACATTTTGTTATACATCGGCAGAATTAATTATATTCATTTGCGTGGGTTAGGGAAAAGGTTTTTCCTTTTTTTATACTGTGACTATTTCAGATTGCAGATCGGGATTAGCTGGCTCGAAATGTAAAATCATCATTTGTTCGGGACGTAAACCTACAGATTCATAAGTGCGTCCAGAGCGATCGCTAAACTCAACTTCAAAAGCTGCACCATCAGCTAAAATCTCTACCACAGTTCCCACTTGACCCCGCGAGAGATTGTATTCGGCTAAATCAACTGTTAATGCCACTACATCGAGGAGTTTAATTTTATCCATCTTTTAGATCTATTTCAGCTTTAAACGAAAGGATAGCAGCTTGTTAATCGAGGAATAGTCGAATTAACCTGAATAATCCAGCCACTGCGAATCACTGCACTTTTATTTTGCCATTCCAGAGTAAAGTCTAGGGTGTAACGTTGACCAAAAGCATCACTTCTACCTAACTTAGCTGGTTGGGTTTTGACGACTTCGAGCAAAATCGATCTCAACTCCTCGGCATTTTCCGTTGTCATACCTAGCGTCGAAAGAAATAGTCTTGCTTTGTGTTTGCCAGTGCTATGTTCTGCATTGAGACAATAATCCCGCAGCTTACGAATATCGACCACGGCATTTTCGGCATTGGGTATCAGCATTTTATTTGATTCGTTTTTGCCATCTAGACATCCTACAGCAATCCTCGATCCAAATCGCACCCATATCTAACTAATTAAGCCAGGGTAGAAGAACGTATTTACTATCAAGCTAGCAATGAAGCGACTGTTAAATAGTTCGAGCTTACTAATTGGCTTGATTTTGGTCTTTATCGGTGTCCTGGGCAATCATAAAACCATTAATAATGGTATTGAAAAGGCACTTTCAAGGGTCTTTTCTAAAGATAACTATGCTCAACAATGGCGCGTCAAACCAGGCAGTATTTATGATGGGGATACTCTACGAGTCACTAGGGGCAATGAAGAATTGAGGATTAGAATCTGTGGCATCGATGCCCCAGAAATTAAGCAACCATTGGGTATTGAATCAAGAGATTACTTGCGATCGCTTATTGACCAAGGCAACGGTACAATTCACGTTTTACCCATTGAACAAGACCGCTATGGTCGCACTGTAGCTGAGTTGTGGATACCAATTAAACCCGACTACGAAGGACAGATACATCTTAATACCGCAATGGTAGAAGCTGGCTATGCTTATCACTATCAGCAGTATTCGGGTAATTGTGAGAGTGCCGATAATCTGGGCTGGGCAGAAAAGATTGCTCGTGAGGATAAGTTAGGGGTTTGGAATGGTAATCATCAGAAGCCTTGGGACTGGCGGAAGGGTAATAAGTAAATAGTCTCAGTGAGAGGTATAGTCACTATGACTAGAGCTGAATATCATATCTATGTGTGCCAGAGAGAGTAAGTGATAGAAGTCAAAAAAAATCGTAATCACTTTTGACCATGAG
>JBCCNG010000616.1:0-2893 GCA_039025955.1 Cyanobacteria bacterium P01_C01_bin.72
AGACAGTTCAAACTGCTTCTCCCAATCGAAGTTATAACGCGCTCTGGAGAGTTCATCATCTCGATCTCTCGCCCCTGGACGATGACGGGCAATATCCGCCGCATGAGCCGCAATTTTGTAGGCAATCAAGCCGTTACGCACATCTTCAGCATTAGGAAGACCCAAATGTTCTTTGGGAGTTACGTAACACAGCATCGCTGTACCATACCAGCCTGCCATTGCTGCCCCGATCGCACTAGTGATATGGTCGTAACCAGGAGCAATATCAGTTACTAATGGTCCAAGAACATAGAAAGGTGCTTCACTACACTCTTCCATCTGTTTTTTGACGTTAAACTCAATTTGATCCATTGGTACATGACCAGGGCCTTCTACCATTACCTGTACATCATGTTCCCAAGCACGACGAGTTAGCTGTCCCAAGGTTTTCAATTCCGCCAACTGAGCCGCATCGCTAGCATCGTGAGCGCAACCAGGACGGAGGGAATCTCCCAAACTAAAGGACACATCGTAGCGTTTAAAAATTTCAATGATGTCATCAAAATGGGTATAAAGGGGATTCTGCTTATGGTGATGCAGCATCCAGCGAGCAATAATGCCACCACCACGAGAAACAATACCCGTTAGACGATCTTTAACTAGAGGTAGATGCTCGATCAGGATACCTGCATGAATGGTCATGTAGTCTACCCCCTGTTGAGCATGTTTTTCAATGATATGCAGGAAGTCATCAGCACTAAGTTTATCCATGTTTCCATGAACGCTCTCTAGCGCCTGATAAATAGGTACTGTACCAATGGGAATTGGGGAAGCATTGATTACTGCGGTACGAATCTCATCCAAGTTACCGCCCCCTGTAGATAAGTCCATCAGGGTATCCGCGCCATACTTGACTGCTAGCTTGAGCTTGTCTACTTCCTCGTTAATATCAGAAGAGTTGGGAGAAGCACCAATATTGGCGTTGACTTTACAGCTAGAAGCAATACCAATACACATTGGCTCTAAGTTGGGGTGATTGATGTTGGCAGGAATAATCATTCTGCCTCTGGCTACTTCATCTCGAATCAGATCCGCTGGCAAACGCTCTCTGGTAGCCACATAATGCATTTCCTCAGTAATAATTCCCTGACGGGCATAATGCATCTGAGATACATTGCCCTGTCCTCTTCGCTTGGCAATCCATTCGCTTCTCATATTTTTTTCCTAAGTAAACAGCTTTCCTACGCTGGTGCTAACCAGTCTCAGGTTCTTAGGGTATATCTCAGCCCGAAATCTTTAGGCACCCCTAGCTCTTACGGGAATTCTAGCACTGTTCTTTTTATCGACTTCATGGCTAGAACCAAAGTAATTATTTCTTTATCCACAGCATTATTTCTTAAATTGTTCGACCAAATCATTACAATTGGGCAGAAGACACAAAGACGCTTAGTTCAACGAGCGTAAACTAGCTATATCTAGATATTGACTCGCTAAATTTCCCTGAATAATCTGGCACGGTTGCTCTGGCTCTCCTAAGTCACTGACGACTAAAGCTGCTTGGCTAAAATCTTGCTGTACAGTATAGTTATTCACCGTCACTATAGTGGTCAGTCCTGCGGCGATCGCTGAATCTAAGCCATTATCGGAATCTTCTACTACCAGACAGTTACCAGGCTTTAACTCTAGATGCTTAATTACATAGTTATATATATCAGGAGCCGGTTTTTTGCTGGGAACGATATCCCCCGCAGCAATGACGGCAAACCAATCCAGGTCAAGATATTTTTCGAGTAAGGCAATCACGTTGGGTAAAGAAGAAGTTGTGGCGATCGCTAAAATTAGTCCCGCTGCTCTAGCTTCAGTAATTAGTCTGGCTACTCCTGGTCTTAAAGCAATTGCACCACTACGCAATAATTTTAGGTAATGTTTGGTTTTGAGCCGATGGAGATTAGTAATAAAATCGTTGATGTCTTCCTGGGGCTGAAACTGAGGTAAGTATCGTCGCAAGAAATACCGCAGACGCTCTTTTCCTCCTGATACGGTCAGCAATTCACCATAGAAATCTACCGACCAGTGCCAATCTAACCCCGCCTCCTCAAATCCTTGATTAAACGCCACCCGATGTCCATCTCTTTCTGTATTGGCTAATGTCCCATCCACATCAAAGATCAGACATTTCAATTGATTACTCATGTTGCAAAATCAGTTTATTCCCTCGCTCTACCAAGGTTCGCTAAAAGTATTCCCCCGAAGATAGTTTAAGGTAGTATTAACTTTTATTGCTAAAATTTTTCGTTCACCCGAAAATCTGATTCTAGCCAACTCTTCTTGGTCAGCAGAAGAATTGAAGTCCCAAAGCTGGCTGCCTGACACATCTATGTCAATCCTATATTTTTCGTAGAAATTGAATTTTCTCAGTATGCTATTTCAATGCTTTGAGGCGATCGCTTTATCAAAAAACAGCTTTTGAGTATAAACAGCAAAATCAATATAGTAAAGGGGTTGGGGCACTTGTGTCAGGCAGTCAGCAGATTAGCTACTCCATTCCGTTCGTACTGATAGTCATAACGCTCTATTTTTCTACCATTGTTTGCGAGAGTAGCTTGTGGAAACGAATCTGACCGTAATTATTATTTAAAACGACTATGAAGTGCCTCCTGCTAGGAAGGAAGGAGAATAGGGAAATAGGGCAAAATGCAATTAACAGTCTGGTTTTATAAATAAACCTCTTCCATATAGAAAACTGGAGTTTTGTAAATTGAGCAAATTGAGTACAGCTAATCAAGAAATAGATAGTGCTTGATATCTACTACCTATATGCGCAGCGGCTTGCACTTGTCGCATTGAGTGTATCCTTTAGGACTACCTACGCGAACGCATATGCGTTCTGGTGTGCTTCGCACATACTGGCGCT
>JBCCNG010000617.1:0-2872 GCA_039025955.1 Cyanobacteria bacterium P01_C01_bin.72
AGTAAATACGTTATTCATGAGTATATCCTTCGATTAATATATGTTTGTGTTTTGTGTGTTTGTTTAGGTTTTTGTTTTCCTATTTATAAATTACCCAGCAGATCAGCAAAACATATCACCCTACAAAAAATTTTTTTGATATTTTCGCTAGTAATTAATGTTGTTGTTACCGCGATCTAAATCACAGTTTGAATGTGTGTTTTATAAAGATTGACTTAACAGTTTTAATTGCTTTTTCTGATTCCCTTCTCTTAGAGTTGAGTGAACAGATTAATTTTGCTTACTGGAAGTGGAGGAGAATGCGATCTCTTTAATCTAGGACTCAATAAATAGGCGGGGAATTTTGTATCGGTCTGCTGTTGTTATTGCCAAATTAATTAAGGCGATCGCAACATCAGCCTAGATAATAAGATCAACTCTGAATATCAAGATGTGGGGATAGATTCATGCCAAACGCAAAAGATTCTCAAGCCTCTTTACTAGACGATGCTAGCAAAAGACTAGCTAAAGCATTAGAACACGTTAATCTTTCCGAAGATGCGATCGCTCGTTTACAGCATCCTAAAACAAGTCTCAGTGTGTCTATTCCCGTCAGAATGGATAATGGTAGCTTAAAGGTATTCTCTGGTTATCGCGTGCGCTACAACGATACGAGAGGTGCGGGGAAAGGCGGGGTACGCTATCACCCTGGAGTCAGTTTGGATGAAGTTCAATCTTTAGCTTTTTGGATGACCTTTAAATGTGCCTTGCTAGACTTGCCGTTTGGTGGTGCAAAGGGGGGAATTACGGTTAATCCGAAGGAATTATCACCAGCGGAGTTAGAGCGATTGAGTCGGGGCTATATTGAAGCTATCGCGGGGGCAATTGGCGAAGATATTGATATTCTTGCTCCTGATGTTTACACTAACTCGGTCATTATGGGCTGGATGATGGATCAATATAGCGTAATTCAGCGTCAATTGTGTCGTGGGGTAGTTACAGGGAAACCCCTAGCACTAGGAGGTAGCCAAGGACGGAATACAGCTACAGCGATGGGAGCATTCACGGTCATCAAAGCTATGCTGTCTAAGTTTGAGTTAGTCCCCTCTAACACGACGGTGGCAATTCAGGGTTTTGGGAATGCAGGTTCGACTTTGGCAGGTTTATTGGCTGCTGCGGGCTATAAGATTGTTGCCGTTAGCGACTCGAAGGGAGGGATTTATGCTCCATCGGGCTTGGATATGAAGAGCGTTACTCAGCATAAAAATCAGAGTCGGCAAATGAAGGCAGTGTACTGTCAGGATACAGTCTGCACCATTGTAGATCATGAAATAATTTCCAATCAGGAGTTGCTAGCTTTAAATGTGGATGTTTTGATTCCTGCGGCTTTGGAGAATCAGATAACTTCAGAAAATGCTTCAGATATTAAAGCTAAGTATATCTTTGAGGTGGCAAACGGACCCATAGATTCCGCGGCTGACAAAATATTAGCCGCACAGGGGACTTATGTTTTTCCTGATATCTTGGTTAATGCAGGGGGAGTAACGGTAAGTTATTTTGAATGGGTGCAAAATCGCAGCGGCTGGTATTGGACAATAGAGGAAGTAAATCAGCGTCTGCAAGAGAAGATGGAAAAAGAAGCAGCAAGAGTTTGGCAGATCAGCCAAGAAAACCAGATAGATATTCGCACCGCAGCCTATGTTCAGGCTTTGAAGCGATTAGGGGTCGCTTTGGATGCTCAGGGAAATCGAGATTACTTTAATGGTCGTTAAAAAACGAATGACCATATGCGTAGCAGTATCCTTTAGGAAAAACTAAAAACTAGTAAACTCAAACGAAGCAAATCCAAATTAGACTTAATTACAATATGAGTAACCTACTGCTAGCCACTAATGATATCTGGGGAAATCTTGCTTATCCCTTGGGCTTAGTTTTTGCATACTTAGCTTTTTTGGTACTAATAGCAGAATTAATCAGCAAAATTGTGCGAGATGATCCTGAACTTACGCGCAAAATTGTTCATATTGGCAGTGGCAATGTCATTCTTTTGGCGTGGTGGCTAGGAATCTCTCGCTCTGTAATTGTTAGCGCCGCGATTATCGCTGCGGCGATCGCTATTATTTCCTATATAATTCCCATCTTACCCGCGATTGAAAGTGTCGGCAGACAGAGTTTTGGCACTCTATTCTATGCCATTAGCATGGGTATTTTATCTGCTTACTTTTGGCAAACTACTCCTCAATATGCCGTTATTGGCATTTTAGTTATGGCATGGGGCGACGGTATGGCCGCAATTCTCGGGCAACGCTTTGGTAAGCATAAATATCAAATTGGCAAAATAACTAAAAGCTGGGAGGGTTCTGCCGCAATGGCGATCTCCGCTTGGATTGTAACAATTGCTACTTTACTAGCAGTAGAAGGTAATAGCTGGCAAGTATGGACAATTGCAGTAGTGGTTGCTTTGACTGCCACAGTCTGCGAAGCTTTCTCTAAACTAGGCATAGACAACCTTACCGTCCCTTTGGCTAGTGGATTTCTCTGTTTTTTGGCTGTTCAGGCACTATTATGAAAGTTAAATATTACTGAAACAAATCTTAAATTAATTCAATTACTTTAAATAATGACAGAATCTACTTCTCAATCTACCCCAGAGGTTACTGTTAGTTCAGATAACCCTACCGCAGAGACGGCTGTGAGCGATGAGGTTAAAGAAATCAGAGCAACTATCGCAGCGGCAAAGCCAGAAGGTAGTTATGTTAAATTGGCAATGAGGAATATGGTGCGTAAGGGCAGACAATCTTTGTGGCACTTTTTCTTAACCACTATAGGTTTAGTCAGTCTTTTGGTCGGACTAGCTTATTTAACCAAACCATAATTTAGGTATGAGTATAGC
>JBCCNG010000618.1:0-2870 GCA_039025955.1 Cyanobacteria bacterium P01_C01_bin.72
CTATTTCCCATTGGGTAATTTGATTGTTGTATTGATGCCACTGCTGGAACTTTAATTTTGTGTAAGATTTGATAAAAGATTTTCCCATAAATTTAGATAGGATAGAATTAGATTCCAAGCAGCGCAAAGCATCTAATAAATTGGCTGGTAAAAATTTAGTATCTGGGCTTGGTTTTTCTTGATAAATATTACTTTGGGAGCGATCGCCTGGATGGAGTTGGCGAGCTATGCCATCCAAACCAGCAGCAATCAAAACAGCAGGTAATAAATAAGGATTCACCGCGCCATCAGCCAAACGAAATTCAAACCTGCCATTATCGGGAATGCGGATCGTATGAGTGCGATTATTACCGCCATAACTAATAGTATTGGGCGACCAAGTTGCACCAGAAAGAGTTACAGGAGCATTGATTCTTTTATAAGAATTAATAACAGGATTGGTAATAGCACATAAAGCAGTCGCCGATTCTAAGACTCCTGCAATAAATTGATAACCAAGAGAAGAAAGTTCCGATTCTTCAGTGCGATCAATAAAAAGATTGATTTTACTATCTTCATCCCAAACGGAAAGATGAGTATGGCAACCATTCCCCGTTAAGTTAGTAAAAGGCTTGGGCATAAAAGTAGCCCGTAACCCGTGTTTTTCGGCAATACTTTTAACCATATATTTAAAGAATGCCTGACGATCTGCGGTAACGAGAGTATCGTCATAAGTCCAGTTCATTTCAAACTGTCCGTTAGCATCTTCGTGGTCGTTTTGATAGGGTTTCCAACCAAGGGACAGCATCGCATCGCAAATTTCACTAATAACGTCGTAGCGACGCATTAATGCTTGTTGATCGTAACAGGGTTTAATTGAGTTATCTCTAGAATCCGAGATTTGTTCTTCTGTGGCAGATAATAGGAAAAATTCGCATTCTACCCCTGTTTTAATTCGATAACCCCTTTCTGATGCCATTGCTATTATTTTCTTGAGTAATAACCTAGGAGTATCTACCATTGGCTCTCCATTAATATCGTATAGATCAGCAGGCATCCAAGCCACATCGGTTTGCCAGGGTAATTGAATTAGGCGATCGCGATCTGGGATTGCCAAAATATCGGGATCGGCAGGAGTCATATCCAACCAAGCAGCAAACCCTGCAAATCCTGCACCATTTTCCGCCATGGCATCGATACTTTGGGCTGGTACTAGTTTTGATCGCTGCACCCCAAATAAATCCGTAAAAGAAATTAAAAAGTAACGAATTCCGCGATCGCGAGCTAGATCGGACAACAGCATCTTAATAGTTTAAACCTCACACAAATAACTCTTACTATGAGGGCGATCGTATCTTGGTGTTTGTAGCTATGACTACGATTGGATCAATAAGATATAGTCTTAGGCTTTGTAAAATTTAGCTAAATTACAAAAATGAAAATATTTAATATTCACGAAGCTAAATCACAACTAACAAAATTAATTGAATCAGCTTTAGCAGGAGAAGAAATAGTCATTGCCAAAGCAGGAAAGCCTTTGGTCAAACTAATTCCCTATCAAGAAGATAAGCAACCCAGAACTCCTGGAGGCTGGGAAGGAAAAGTGGTTATGAGTGATGATTTTGATGATGAACTTCCCGCAGATATCTTGGCAGGGTTTATGGGCGAAGAGGAATAATGCACCTACTGCTAGATACTCACACTTTAATTTGGTGGTTAGCCAAGAATTCTACTCTCTCCAATACAGCTAAGGCTGCGATGCCTACGGCTAGCTTTGCAATCGCTCATCCAGATAATATCGTTTTTGTTTCTGCTGCTTCAGCTTGGGAAATTGCGATTAAAAAGTCTTTGGGCAAATTGCAAGCACCAGATGATTTAAAACAACAACTAGAAATGCAAAGATTTACACCATTGGCAATTAATATAGACCACGCTTTAGCTATCAAACAGTTACCTCATCATCATCAAGATCCCTTTGACCGTATTTTAATTACTCAAGCAATACACGAAAGGCTAACAATAGTTAGTCGCGATCGCATTTTCAAGTCTTATGACGTTGCGATTGTTGAAAGTTGAAATAAAACAAGCCATTAGTTTCCTCATTCTCTTCATCAAAATCATCACTCGCAATAGTTTGACCTGCTAATCTTCCTGGCTGCGAAGCAGATCGCTTTTGTTTTTTATTGATGAGTATGAGCTGGAAAAATATTTCCGCCTAATTTACTACAATTAACAATAATTAGTAGGGAAGGTATGTGATGATTGAGCAAAAAGAATATTTTGACTATCAAAAAATTTCGGCAGCGATCGATACTTACATTCAAGCTCACCTAGATAATGACTCTTTTAGTGGCTCTATTTTAGTAGCCCATAGAGGAGAGATAATATCGATCCAGGGTTATGGGATGGCGAATCTTGAACATCAAATCCCTAATACACCCCAAACTAAATTTCGCCTTGGTTCAATTACCAAGCAATTTACCGCCACAGCAATTCTCAAGCTTCAAGAGCAGGGATTATTAGATGTTAATAAATCAGTCGCCACCTACTTACCGAAATATCCCCATGGAAAGAGGATTACAGTTCATCATCTACTAAATCATACTGCTGGAATTCCCAACTATACTAATTTTCCTGTCTTCCCCAAAAATAAAAGACTGGAAACAACTTTAGACGATCTAATTGCTGGGTTTAATAAGAAGCCTCTAAAGTTTAGGCACTTCAATCCGAACGAGGAAGTTACGGCTAAAAAATATCTTCTGATTCAATTACAAAACTGGTTTGATAATTTACTCAGACGCAAACCTCCCGGAGATAATTTTAACTACAGTAACTCTGGTTATGTAGTTCTTACTAAAATCATTGAAACTCTTTCTCATCAATCCTATGAA
>JBCCNG010000619.1:0-2854 GCA_039025955.1 Cyanobacteria bacterium P01_C01_bin.72
AAATATATCAGTTGTCTGTTAGTGTTCGGGAACCCTAAAAGAGTGATCTCCGCCACGACTTAACAACTTGTTGGAGCCGACGAACTTCGTTAGCCCGACGACGTCGTACTCGACGGCGTTCGCGGCTCAACTCAATCGTTAGCTGTCTTCGCTTTCGGAAATGAAACAGTCATTTTCAGATTGCTAGTGACTGTTCGAGTTCCTGACAGCTTGCGAAATTTTAGCTAGGATTGCTCGATCGTAATGAGTTTGAGTGAGGTTTTATGGCAGAGGCAGGAAAATCTATTGACGTGTCTTGCTTGCAAGGTGTATCCGAAACACTTCTCATTCCACTTATTGCACGCGCACGCGCATCTACCCTTTTTCCAGATCTTCAATTTCAAGACCCGCTCGCAGAAACGATTTTGCCCCAGTTAAATATTAATTTTTCTGCTCTGCCGCTTAATCGAGACTCACTCCGAAAGAATATAGTCCGAGGCAGTATTTTTGATCGGCAGCTACGGCTTTTTTTAGAATCTCATCCTGACTCAACAGCAATTAGCTTAGGAGCAGGGTTATCGACGCAGTTTCATAGGGTGGATAACGGTCGCCTTAAGTGGTTTGATATTGATTTGCCAGAGGTAATCAAAGTTAAATCTGCGCTTCTGCCGCAGCATGATCGCTATCACTTATATAGTTACTCGTTGACTGACCCACAGTGGTTAGATGCTGTTTCTTGGTCTGCTGACAAGCCAGTGATAATTATCTGCGAAGGGGTTCTCAACTTCATTGCACCGGAAGATGTTCAAGCATTCTTTCAGATGATTGCGGCACGTTTTGCGACCAAAACACAACTAATTTTTGATTATGTTCATCCCTTACTCATTCGAGCTGCGAATCAATCGAGATACGTGCGGATGAACGCTACTGAGTTTAGATGGGGAGTTCGACATATTCAAGATGTGCTTGGATGGAGTGAGCGATTTGAGTTAATTGATGAATTTCCAATCATGAATGAAGTTGGTGGAAGTAAAGGTATGATGTCAACCCTATTTCATAGAATCACTGGCAGTTATCTTTACGCGATTGCTCGGTTGGAACTAAGTCCAGTGCCAGCCAACTAACAATTCAAATGCAGCGGACGGTCGAAAGCTTCTGGTGCTGATTCGATATTATTTGCCGCCGTTGATTTGAGGCGTTAGACTGCCGAGATGCCTGGAAAAAGGCACTGGAAGTACTTGTGTAAAATGTAGTTTAGCTGCGAAATGCAATGGGTAGACAACAATAAATCTATGACTGAAGCGAAGCGACAAACTACAGTTTTTTTGCGATGTGGTCATTGCGGGAATCGCGCTCCAATGGATATTGTGGCCGAATATTACTTATCCACAAAGTCTACTTATGAAGACCCATATGATGAATATTACAATCCTCAACCTGAAGAAGGATATCATCACAAATTATTGCTGTGCCTAGCTTGTAAGGAAGTAACTTTATGGAAATACTTTGATGCTGACTATATGGATGGTGAAGATATTAGAGTAGAGACTCTTTACCCATCAGCAGCATTAAGATTATCTGGATTACCTTCTCAAATTCAGCGCGCGTATGAAATAGCACTTAAAGTTCGAGTTATTGATGCTAATGCGTATGCAGTCCTTGTAGGACGGATCTTAGAAATGATATGTGAAGACCGTCAAGCTACAGGAAAATATCTGTATAACAAACTCAGCGACCTAGCTGTGAAAGGCGAAATCCCAGATAAATTGGTAGGAGTCGCTGATAGTTTAAGGCAGCTACGCAACTTTGGTGCTCATGCTTCTCTTGGAGAATTGACCCGTGAAGAGATTCCTATTCTAGATGACTTGTGTAAAGCTATTCTAGAGTACGTCTACAATGCTCCGTATCTTGTAGAAAAAGCAGAACAAAGGCTCAATCGCTTGAAAGAGAAAAAAAAGCAGAAGCCAGACAAGAATAAATAAAATGAGCCTTAATGATCGTCGCTGTATGTGCTGTGGAGCAGTCTAACAATCGCGATGCAACGGATTGAAGGAAGCTGCTGGTGCTCAGTTCAAGTTCTTTGCAACCGCTGACCGCAATCGTTATATGGCAGCCAAAGGTTGGCGTTTATGACATCTGTGGACTATGAATAGAAAGGTGTAAGAAGATCACAGTTAATGTTTTCTCGTTTCAATCCTGCCAACCATACCTTTCGATCATCTACATTTCAGCAAGTTGTCAATGAAGTTTTAGAATTCGTTACATTAACACCTGCTCAGCCTTTACCTCCTCCCGAAGCCTTTGCAGGAGCAGGAATTTACCTTCTTTACTACACTGGCGTATTTCCTCCTTATACTCCACTTGCAGAGAGCAATAGCCGTGAGTTATCAATGCCCATTTATGCTGGGAAAGCAGTTCCGAGTGGTTGGAGGCAAGCTAGAGAAGCTACAGTTGCGTCTAGTGCCTTATATCGTCGATTGAAGGAACACGCTTCTAATATTAAGGCTGCTGAAAATCTTGAAGTTACAGACTTTAAGTGTCGCTTTGTTATTTTGGAGGGTGAGGAAAGTAGCTTAATTGCTACAGCCGAAGCCGCAATAATTCGAAGATATCGACCGTTATGGAACAGCGTCATAGATGGTTTTGGGAATCACGATCCTGGTATTAATCGCTACGGGCAGATTCTTGCTGGCTGGGATACTCTTCATCCAGGACGTAGTTGGGAGAAGAAATGGCAAGGGCAGCGCCCTAATTATGCTAAGTTAATTGAATCAATTCAGAATTACTTAGGTTGACGCAACTCAACAACAGATTCATATAACTTGTGTGATTTATTTGCTTTTGAGACTCTTACAGATGACTTAATAATGCTATT
>JBCCNG010000620.1:0-2852 GCA_039025955.1 Cyanobacteria bacterium P01_C01_bin.72
ATCTACTGGAATTACAAGTAGCTTCGCCGTCTCCTCAAAGTTTATTCTGGTCTTTGCCAGGTATGTTGGTCGAGTCAGAATTTTAATACGTAGTGCTGCTTTAATCGGCGATCCTACACCCAGCAGCCTCAATTATCCAGAAGAGAATTTACTGGTGGGTCGAGGATCGCCGATTAAAGCAGCAATAAGGATTAAAATACTGACTCGACCAACATACATGGCAAAGACCAGAATAAACTTTGAGGAGACGGCGAAGCTACTTGTAATGCCAGTAGATAGTCCTACGGTGGCAAAGGCAGAAATTACCTCAAATAAAATTGGCAAGAGATTAAGATCACCTTCAATCGAGGCAATTACAATTGTTACCATCACAATGGAGGTTGCTGTGCCAAAGACCACGGCTACAGCTTTAAGAATCAGGGTGCTAGGAACTTCTCTTTGATATAGGATTACTTCATCCTTACCCTGTAAAACAGATTTGGTACTGTCATAGAGAATTCGGAAGGTAGTAGTCTTAATCCCACCTCCAGTACCGCTGGGACTAGCGCCAATAAACATAAAGCCCATGGTCATAAATAGACCCGCTATGGTCATATTGCCTAGATCTATCGTGTTAAAACCAGCGGTTCTCGTACTCATGGAATGAAACCAGGCGGCTAAGAATTTATCTTTAAAACTCAAGGCTTCTAGAGTTGCAGCATTATTTAGTTCCGTCAGGAAAAAAGCTACCGTCCCCACAATTAGCAAGATTATCGTGGTGCTAACAACTACCTTGAAGTTCAGAGAAAAACAGAACCGCTCCGATTTACCCTTAATTTTATTACGCATCCAGAGATACATTTCGATAATAACCTGATAACCAATGCCGCCAAAAATGACTAAAGCGGGGATGACTAAATGAATTGTCCAATTGTCACGATAGCCGACCAAACTGTCCGAAAATAAACTAAAGCCAGCGTTATTCCAAGCGCTAACACTATGAAAGATGGCGTACCATAGTCCTGTTGACCAGCCAAATTGCGGTACAAAGGTGATTAACAACAAAAATATGCCCGTAATTTCAGAAATAGCGGTAGTGGCAATAATTGAACGCACAAGATTATTACTGCCTTGTAAGAATGGTCGATCAAAAGATTCTTTAATAGCAAATTTCTGTCTGAGATCAAACTTTCTACCCAACAGCAGAATCAAAAAGGTAGTGGTCATCATATAGCCCAAACCACCTACTTGAATTAACAGCAGAATGATGAGCTGCCCCAAAAAAGAATAGTCGCTGCCCGTATCGATTACGGCTAAACCAGTGACACACACCGCTGAAGTAGAAGTGAACAGGGCGATGATAAAACTATTCCAAGTTCCCGAAGCCATAGCAAAAGGCATCATTAAGAGAATCGTGCCAATCACAATTAGAGCCAAAAACCCGATACAGATCGTACGAGCAATAGTCATAGAAAGATAATAGAGTTACTGATTACAGATCATGGATCATTAATCCTATATTGGTCAACAGAGCCATAAAACTAGCTATTTGATCCAACTAAACAAATTATCAACTAGACTTGAGGTCATTTGTCTGAGTTTGTAGCAAAGATTTGGTCAACTCCTGCCAGGCTGGTGAACTTGTCAGGTTACTAGCGTTAAACTCTACTCCCCAGTTGTGGGCAAAATCACTAAAGCTCTCAATCCAGGTAATTATAGTTTCGATCCCTGAACTAGGACGATAGTTCCAGGCTTGCTGAAGATATTGGATCATTTCTGCCTGGTGTCCTGTATGGTGCAAATACCAAGCAATCCAAACCAAAGTACCATGACGCACAGAATACTCCATCAACCGAACTTCTGGAGGTAAAGACTGGCTAAAAAAGTCGTTAGTAACAGCTACCAAAGAACGTGCCTGGGGTAAACCCTTATGCATGGCGCTCGATTCATGCTGGCGATAGCAAACGGTTATTTGTTTCAGCCAAGCTGTTTTACAACCCTTTAATGCTAATTTAAGCACCAAATTTGTATCTTCTGCGGGAGGAAAACGAGCATCAAATCCCCCCACATATTGTAACCATTCTCGTCTAAACATCATGGCGCTGGGGAGAACTGGCTTCCAGCGTAACCAACCAGCTAAGTTTAGTTCAGGGACCTGTTCCCAAGGACGCACATCCAGTATTTTGTTTCCCTGATGATCTACTCGCTGCCAACCGCTATGAATAATGCCGATGTCTGGACGTTTGGTGAGCATTTCCGCCTGAAGAGAGAGCTTCCCTGGTAAGAAATAATCATCTGCATCAAGAAACGCTATAAAATCAGCTTTGGCGATCGCAATTCCCTGATTTCGCGCAGCGGCTACCCCCTGATTTTCCTGCTTTACATAGCGTATACGGTCATCATAGGGCTGCAATATTGCTTCTGTGCCGTCAGTTGAACCATCATCAATAATCACAATCTCTTTAAGGCAGTCTTCTTGCTGCAGGACACTTTTCACAGCCTGCACAATATACTTTTCGCAATTGTAGGCAGGAATAATGACGCTAACTTCGGGGGTAGCACTAATCATGGCTCTCAATATTTCAATTGCGGCTATATCTTAACCTGAAGAACAGAGAAAGATTTAACAAAGTTTCATCTCCTATTCATGTTTATGCAAGACTCACCTAATGAAATACGTAAAAGCAATAGCAAGAGCCTTAGGATTGAGGCGTACCTCTGAATTCTAAGGCTTTTGAAAGTAGAGAAAAAAGAACCTGGCACTGAGCTATTTTCCCAGAGGGCAACCCCTCAAGTATCTTCGCCGCAACAGCGTTTCACAATCGAGTTCGGGATGGAGTCGAAGTGGGACCACCGCGCTACTAGCACCAGGA
>JBCCNG010000621.1:0-2840 GCA_039025955.1 Cyanobacteria bacterium P01_C01_bin.72
ACCTCAACCTTTGCTAAGAGCTACCTGATAACAAAAGTAAACCATATCATTCCAGTTTACAATTATAATCAACTTTATTTTACGCCTTTACTAATTTTTCACACTTTAGATTATTAAAATAATTAGTTTAGTGTTCAATACTAATTTAGTCGCTATAAATTACAAAGTAGGGGAATACAACACATTATTTTAAGATAAACAACATAGACCTTGAAGAGCAGACGATTTTGTCAGACTAACTTTTTTCTGCTCACTGTCCCAGCATCTGTAACTTATATAGGCTGGAATATAAACCATCGCTAGCCAACAGTTCATCATGACTTCCAGATTCTACTAATTCCCCGCGTTTTAACACCAAGATCTTATTAACATTGCGGATAGTAGAAAGACGGTGGGCAATAATAATTGCCGAACGGTTGGCGAGAAGATGTTCTAAAGCCTCTTGAATCAAAGCCTCGGTGGCAACATCCAGACTAGATGTCGCTTCATCCAAAATCAAGACGTGGGGATTACGAATTGCGACTCGGGCAAATGCCAGCAGTTGCTTTTGTCCTCCCGAGAGATTTGTCCCTCTTTCCCGCAGGACTGTATTGTAACCAGCTGGTAAATCTTCAATAAAGCGATCAATATTGACCAGTTTTGCCGCTTCTTTGACTTCTTCCAAGGAATAATTATCCCCCAGAGTAATATTACGTTTGACATCCCCCGCAAACAAAAAGCTTTCCTGGAGAATTACCCCCACATAGCGCCTGAGATCCGCCTGGGGAATATCTCGGATATCGATGCCATCTACCAAAATTCTGCCTTTGCTAGGTTCATATAGCCGACAGAGGAGACGAATAATTGAGCTTTTGCCCGCACCAGTTGGTCCTACCAATGCCACCTTTTCTCCTGGCTTGATGGTAAAGTTGAGGTCTTTGATCACATATTCATCGGGTTTGTAGCCAAACCAGACATGCTCAAACTTAATTTCGCCAGTTTTAGAACTATCAGTAGCTTGAGTTAACAGAGTACGATGTCCCTCGGCGACAGAAATAACTCTATCCTTAATCTCGACAGGTTCATTTAAGAGTTCGGTAATCCTTTCTATTGCCGTAAAGCCTGACTGAAACATGGTGAACTTATCGGCAAACTGACGCAGAGGGTTAAACAGTCGTTGAGCAAAAAGAATAAACGTCAATAACGTGCCGTAATCCATACTGTCTTGCAGGATAAATGTACCACCCACCCAGAGGACTGCGGCGATCGCCACTAAGGCAATCCATTCGAGGGTGGCGGAGACTGCGGAATCATGAAAAATAGTCTTATCAATCTCTAGCCGATAGCGTTCATTAATAGAGCGATACATTTCACTGTTATATTGCTCACGACGAAATAGCTGAACAATATTAATTCCCGCAATATTCTCTTGCAGCATGGAGTTGAGCTTAGACAGTTCTTCTCTGGCGCTGTAGTTAGCCTTGCGATATTGCTGTTGAAAATAGATGATCAATGCCGTGACGGGAATCAGCATAAACATCAAAATCGAAGCTAATTTCCAGTTGGTGATATAAATCATCACCACGATTGCCACCATAGAGACAAAATCGCTAACGACTCCCACCGCACCACTAGCAAAGACATCGCCCAACGCCTCAACATCACTAGCAATACGGGTGATTAGTTTGCCCACAGGAGTACGGTCAAAAAAGCTGGAAGCCAAAGACGTAACGTGGGTAAATAAATCCTGTCTAACCTCGGCAGTAATTTCCTGTCCAATCTTTTGCACTAAATAACCCTGTACCGAGGCAAACATCAGGCGGATCAGCACCGTCAGCAGCAGTAAACCCGACAGGAGATTAATTCCCTGACTGACTGACACCTCAGCGAGAAAACCCCAGGTAGGCTCATTTTTCAGGAGTGAGATTGCTTGACCGACGATCAAGGGCTGAATCGAACCGGCGATCGCCAAAGGCACTAGTAAAATTAAGCTGATAATCAGTATTCCTTTACTCTTGCTGGCATAGGGAATCAGCTTGAGAAACAACCGCCAGTCATTATCTTGTCTTTTTTCCTCTGGTTGAAATTTTGGTGAAGCGGTAGTCATAATTGTTGGTGACTGACAATAGATATATCTTCGTATATCTTTCGTATCAATCGTTAGCTTTAAGTTAATAATTGTTTATTTATTCTGTCATGTAGATTATGACAAGGTTTAAGCCAATAATCTACCGTCGGCAATCAACAGGGAAAAAAAATTGCTATCTAGTACCGCTAGGCGAAAGTAATAACTGACGCTTTTATCTTAATCTGAATCTGGTGTAAATCTGGTGTAAAAGCAACTTCACACTTATTACGTTTATCATCAGTAGTAGATTTATGCCCCTATTGCTGAGAGCTCACCGCCTGACACATCTATATCAATCCTATACTTTTCGTAGAAACTGGGTTTTGTCAGTATGCTATTTCAATGCTTTAAAGCGATCGCTTGCTCAAAAAACAGCTTTTGAGTATAGAGAGCAAAATTTATACAGTAAAGGGGTTTTAGGTACTTGTGACAGGCAGCCAGCAATCAAGCATTTGGCTTAAAAAACTTTGATTTTGCGATTGCCCTACCTCTCAAGACATCTATAGACTAGCAAAGACATATCTTTATTCTTTCAAACCGCGATCTTCTAACATGGTGTGAAGCACTGGAATAAGTATCAAACTAAGGAGAGAAGAGGTGATCAAGCCAGCAATAATCCCTCTTTTATGACTGAGAAACTAGCGATTATCTATACAGTTGAAACTCAAAAATAGATTGATCGCTTATATATCTCTATTGTTTTGTTCTCGTCTTAAACAATTCCTATTGCAAC
>JBCCNG010000622.1:0-2839 GCA_039025955.1 Cyanobacteria bacterium P01_C01_bin.72
CAGTTTATTGTGGAAGATGCCGAACCGATTGAAGATGTGCGGCTGGTGATGGTGGAGCTGGATTCGCGCATTGCCTCGGATATTGAGCAGCAGCATCGGTTGCGAACGGTATTGCAGAATAGCCAGGGACAAGATCCGAAGCTGGCAAAGGTGCCGGTGGTAGCGATTATTCGTGACCAGCAAAAGCGACAAATTATTCGGCTAGGGTCGCAGTTTCGAGTGTTGGATCCAGAGGTGGCGGTGTCGGCGTTGATGCGGGCAGATTTTAAGGCGCGATCGGAGCCGTTGATCAGTGCTTAGTTACACAATACGCCGAACAGGGTGAGCGAAATCGACACTTCTACCTCTCGCGCTCCAAAATGCTGCTTAGGTCTCGCGCTGCATACAGGATGCGAATAATCTCAATACAGTTATCTTGGTCGAGATAAAAGATCAGATATTTTCTGAAGTCCTTCACAGGCCACTTCCGAAGACCCTGTAGTCGAGGGCTGTTGACCCTGTAAAGGCTGCCTAATCCTGGCATCTTTGAAAGTTGAGCAATTGTCAATCGAGCTGCATCAAAGAATTCAAAGGCTGCTTTGGGGTCATTTTCGGCAATGTGTGTGAAGCAATCGTCCAAATCCTGGCTTGCTCTGGGCCTCAGAAGGATTCGCTTCGTCATGATTCTGATGACTGCACTTTCTCAGTAAGGTGCATGCGCTTCTGTTCCCACCAGCCATCGGTTACTTCTATCGGCTCGCCACTATCTAAACCCTCTACTAATAGTGCTTCGACTTGATCTTGCTGAGCGAGGCGTGTCTGCTCTTGCAAGACTAGTTGGTAGACGTAGTCATCAGTTGAGCTGAATCCAGCAGCTTTTGCTTGTTCTTCGACGAAGGACTGAATTTGATCGGGTAAGGAAATATTGAGCATTAGTGTTACCCTGCTTTGAGCGATCTAGCATCAGCATAGCTAAAATAGGATGAGATCGTGCTTTTGATTAGCATGATCAAGCTGTAAAAATGCCTCCACGTTTTTACAGCATTTTTGAGCAAAGCTCTAGCTTGGAAAGTAAGAAACAGACAAACACAATCCAAATATTCAAAATTTAAAGAGTTTTGAAATCTATTAAAATCTAGTCTTATGGCTTTGTAATTAAGAAGGTTGCTTAAAAGCTTTAAATGAAATCGAACAGCAAAAAATGTAAGTATCAAAATAGTGAAGTCAGAAGAAATGGAAGAAGGTAGAAAAATTGTCTTGGACTGAACTTTTACATTCAAAGAGTGCCGTTAGACGCGCAGGCGATTACCTAAGACAGCAAAATTATCTAAGCCTTGAGTCAGATAAACGTATGGAAGCATTTGACGTTTTGTCTAACTGGAGGTCTTCTCATGCTTATCCGATGCAATCTATGCTCGAATACTTTAGGAAGAAGGCTTTTGATATTGACAGACATGTAATCGTAGTTCAAAGACTGAAGAGAATGCCTTCAATTCTCGAAAAGTTAAAAAGAGAAAAGGGTATGAAGTTGGACAGGATGGAAGACATTGCAGGATGCAGGATTGTTATATCAAATCAATCTCAAGCTTATTCTGTGAGGGATAAAATTTTAGAAGGTCGGACAAGAAATATTCTGCATCGAGAGAGAGACTATATTAGGCAGCCAAAGCAGTCAGGTTATCGGGGACTTCATCTAGTCTATAAATACAACGGTAATAAAAAACAATATTTGGGACATTCAGTTGAACTCCAAATTCGTAGTAAAGTACAACATTCCTGGGCGACAGCTGTAGAGGTCGTTGGAACTTTTACAAGGCAAGCTCTAAAGGCAAGTCAAGGTACAGATGAGTGGTTGAACTTCTTCAAACTTACAAGTATTGCGTTTGAGGACATTGAAAACTATAAGCTTCCTAAAAATAAAGATACTGATGAACGTATCAAGCTATTAGAACTGATCGATGACTTCAACGTCTTACCTAAGCTCGAAGCATTTGCTGTCTCGACTCAAATTACAGATAGAGCTAGAAAACGTGATAGCGACTATTTTCTTATAATTCTTGACATACAAAAATCTATTATTTCGGTGAAAGGATTTAAACACTTTGAGCTTTCGCAGGCTACCGATAAATATACTGAGCTTGAGAAACGGTTTCAAGACGATTGCGATAAAGATATAGTTTTGGTTTCAGCTTCATCCATAAATGGCCTGAAGAAAGCATATCCTAATTATTTTGCTGACACCAGTGACTTCTCTAATAACATACGAAGAATTTTAAATGCACATCACAAGCCAAATTCTGGGCAGCTTTTAAGATGGGGAATAAGAACTGAAAAATCTAGCTTTTTAGAAAATCTAAATCAACTTTAGTTGTTGTGGTTAAAACGCAATTCTTCCAAAATATATTACCCTAGCGATCGCAGCATCAAAAGTGCGATCGCGGATCTGGTAGAGTGCGTTGCCATAAGCAAACTCACCATTAATTCAAGTGCTGCCGTCCACCGAGCTACAGCGCATTGAGCGTCGTTACTGTCGGGGCAATCTTGTAGTGCGATCGCGTGGCTCCCCTATACAACCGTTGGTCTCAACTCCATGTAAGATTTGACAGAAAAAGTCCTCTCTCATGGCTGGCATCGATCGCGAGATTGTTCTCGACTCTAGGCACACCGCCAAGCATTTACCCGACACACCACAGGTACAGCGGCTTCTCAGGCGAGGTCTATCTGCTCACGTTTTCAGCGATCGCGCCACAATGGAAAGAGTCGCGCAGACCCTCATTGTCCAAGGACAATTTACTGGAACTGTTCGAGGCTACGATCGTTACGGCCTATTCTTCACATCACCAATCGGCTACAGGATTGA
>JBCCNG010000623.1:0-2838 GCA_039025955.1 Cyanobacteria bacterium P01_C01_bin.72
AACTCCCCCTGGCATGTCAGTTACTAGGTGCATCCTAAATCGATCCCCAGTCAGCGAGAAATATCTTTAACTTATCTTAGTAATTATTGAATATTTCTCAACATTTCATCGGAGCATAATAAGGCAATCAAAAGCTTACAGACTGGGAATTATAGAAATTAAAAGCAAAATAATTGTCATCACGGCAACACAAAATTTTGTTAAGTATTTGTGCTTAGTAAAGATCTTTCCGTTTGTCAAATATCTATAATGGTTGGTTTGCTAAAAAGCAGAGAGGACATAGTGAGGCGATCGCATACTGTAGCTAAAAGCGATAGAGATCAACCTATTATGGAATCTTACTTAATGACCAACGCCAAAATAGTAGTTTGATAATTGCCTTAACTTACATCTCTGCCTAAAATTGCGAGTAATCAATATTAAAGATTATTTTTGATAGATCACTAATATGTTTAGATCACTAATTTAGATCACTAATTTATCAGGAAATTCTCAGAGTAATAGTGAGAAATTAGTCAAAATAAGAGTGAGCCAAACAATTTAACCAATTTAACTCAGAGATAAGATTATGGTTGCCATTGAATCAGCCCCCCGCAGTATCTCGTCACTATTAGGTCAAGAAGCAGAAGACTTACTAAGCTACAAAGCTAGAGTGTCTAAAGACACTTTGCACCTGCCAGGAAGAGATTTTATTGATCGCATTTTCATTAATAGCGATCGCAATTCTAGAGTACTCAGATCCTTACAGCAGCTATACTCTACAGGTCGGCTGGCTAATACAGGATATTTATCGATTTTGCCCGTAGACCAAGGGATCGAACACTCCGCCGCCGCCTCTTTTGCCCCTAACCCGATTTATTTTGATCCCGAAAACATTGTCCAGTTAGCCATAGAAGGTGGCTGTAATGCTGTAGCTACAACCTTGGGCGTTTTGGGCATGATGTCTCGTAAATATGCTCACCGTATACCTTTTATTGTTAAACTTAATCACAATCAGCTTCTAACTTATCCTAATCCCTCCGATCAAATTATGTATGCTTCGGTTAAACAAGCATGGGATTTAGGTGCTGTAGCAGTTGGTGCCACAATCTACTTCGGCTCATCCGAGTCATCCAGACAGATCCAAGAGGTGAGTAAAGCTTTTGCCCAAGCCCATGAATTAGGCATGGCAACAATCCTTTGGTGCTACCTGCGTAATGATGCCTTCAAACAAGATCAAGATTATCATCTTGCTGCTGACCTCACAGGACAAGCTAACCATTTGGGAGTAACTATTGAGGCGGATATCATCAAGCAAAAGTTACCTGTTTGTAACGGTGGCTATCAAGCAGTTGTTCAGGCTACAGGACAAAAGTATGGTCGTACTGACGATCGCGTTTATAGTGAATTAAGTAGCGATCATCCGATTGATCTAGCTCGCTATCAGGTGCTTAACTGTTATGCAGGACGGGCTGGCTTAATTAACTCAGGCGGTTCATCTGGTGAGAATGATTTCGCTGATGCGGTACGAACAGCAATTATTAATAAGCGTGCTGGTGGCTGTGGTCTGATTTCGGGCAGAAAAGCTTTCCAACGTCCAATTTCCGAAGGGGTACAGCTATTCCATGCTATCCAAGATGTCTATCTGTCTGATGAAGTAACAATCGCTTAGACAGTTAGCCAACAAGCTTGTGTTGCTTACAGCGATCGCTTTTTTAGGCGATCGCTTTTTTAAGCTGTCAGCTCTATGGTTTCGTTTACAATACTGTGTCGGATCAACCTTTTTGCCTCCTACCTTTCCCTTAATAAATAGATTAGCCTTATTAACTAAGGGCAATCGCTTTTCAGCATTTACTCAGTTGATTTATCATAATCTCATTTAAAACCAGGTAGTTTCTCAAAGCTGCACTCCAATATATATAAGTAATCAATCGAAGTGTTACTTGAAAGGGGAGAGAGAAACAAAATGCCAAGCACTAAAAAGTTAGCCTTATCTCAGAGAATATCCAACGGCAGCGTGGCTATGACAATGCCGATATTGGATCATAACGAAACATCAGCCCTACTTGAATCCTGTGGTGAATTAGGTGTAGATCTCAGCTCAAATTACTTTACCAAGCGGACTAAAAACATTGCCTACGTCTTGTGTATCAATGGGGAATGGTTTCAGCTTGACGCTCAATATTTTATTCAACCCGAACAGTATAATGATTTTTCTGGTGGTTATAAGCGATATTATCAAAAAATGCCCCAGCAATTTTTAGAGTGTGAAGCAAGTAAAAAAGTTCTCAATATTTTCAAGTCTACCTATAATATTCCCGATCGCGAACTAATTTTAGTTCAGGTACAAACCAGCCATGTAACTAACGAGAATGCGGGCAAATGTTTGACGGGACAAGGCATACACACTGATGGCGCAGATCGAGCCATGCTGGTATGTTTAGAACGACATAATATTGCTGGTGCAGAGAGTGCTATTTATGCCGATCTTGATGGCAGGCGATCGCTAATTGCTCCCTTTATTTTAGCTCCAGGTTCAGCTATGCTATGGCATGATAATCAGGTATTTCATCATGTCCAGCCTGCCCAAGTAGTTGAGCCAGAGCAAAAAAGTACTCGGACTGTATTAATTGCTCATTATCCAGCTAGTCATTATCTACAGGGAACGGTGAATCCTAATAATACTTTAGCAACTCAGATTGTCGATCAAACCAGACGTTTAAGAAATAAAGCTTAGTAAATTTACGGAGCATAAAATATCTGACGACAGTATCAGATCTAAGAATCTTGATTAAGCATTTGCTATAAATGAATAAATTATATTTGATTTATTTATTAGTATGAAATATCAAAGATGCA
>JBCCNG010000624.1:0-2834 GCA_039025955.1 Cyanobacteria bacterium P01_C01_bin.72
CTGGAGCAGAAAAGGGCGATCGCCGATTTTTATCAGTTTATTTGGAAAATGTTTTTTGCTGAATATCTCCTCTTTCCTCTTGCCTGTTTTATTACTGTTGTAAATAATTCTAGTTTTTAGAAGATTGGGCGTTGCTGAAGTTTGGTCTGACTTTCCTGTTTTTGCTTGATAACAATCCTCGCTAATAACAACATTGATTAATCAAAAATATAAAGCGACAGGGATTGTGTTGAAAGGTTCATCCCTCAAGGAAAACGATCGCCTGGTAACGGTATTAACTCCCGAATATGGTTTGATTCGGGCTGTAGCACCGGGGGCAAAAAAGTATAAGTCCCAATTGCGGGGTCGAACTGAGTTGTTTGTGATTAATGAGTTTCTGGTCATTAAAGGGCGATCGCTCGATAAGATTATTCAGGCGGATACAGTCTATACCTATCCTGGCTTAAGCCGAGATCTGGGCAAGTTAGCAACCGCGCAATATTTAGCCGAATTGTCTATTGCTTTGGCAGTCGCAGAGCAGCCCCAACCAGAGCTATACGAGCTGTTAAACGAGCATCTACGCAGGGTGGAGCAGTTTGCGGTGGGGGAGTCGGTCTATCCTTATTTAGCCCAGGCGGTATTCCACCTAGTAGCGATCGCTGGCTTAACGCCGCAAATATTTGAATGTTGTCTGACTCAAGTAGCTATTATTCCCGATTTGACCTCGACGACTTGGCGGGTAGGCTTTAGTTTTGAGGGAGGCGGAATTGTCGATTTAAATGCTTGGCACCAGGCACAACAGCGGCAAAATCCTGAACTAGACGCGGTAGAAAATTACAATCTACGCTTACCCAAAATTAATCGTCGTCTCAATGCTCTAGAATTATCCCTACTACAGCAGTTAGTCCAACAAAAGCTACCCAAAATGTCATTAACTGCCAAAGTAAGAGAGAAGTTTGATCCAGAGGTAGCCTGGGTCAGAATCGAGAAAGTTTTACGAGAATATATCCAATATCATATTAGTAGAACGATTCGTTCGGCTAATCTTGTAGATAGTCTCTATATTGAATTTTAAAATCCAGCCCTACTATACAAAATGCGACTGTCGGAATCGGAAAATCCCCCAAATCCAGAGAGACAAACACCAGTATCCCCTGATGCTCAAGGATTTGCTCCCGTATTAAGCAACAAGCAATTTTTAATTCTCTGGAGTGGTCAGATCTTTTCTCAGTTAGCAGATAAAATCTATCTGGTCATGATGATTGCGATCGTCGCTAATCAATTCCAGCTACCCAATCAGCCTATTAGCAGGTGGGTTTCGCCAATTATGATTGCTTTTACCATTCCTGCGGTTTTGTTTGGCTCATTAGCGGGAGTTTATGTAGATCGCTGGCGCAAAAAGCCAGTTTTGGTGATTTCCAATTTACTGCGGGGTATCTTAGTTCTCACCCTGCCGCCTCTGCTCTTGGTATCCCAAGGAAAAACTATGGGAGGGGAAGTCGCCCTGGGGTTTGCTCTCATGCTGGGGGTTACCTTTGCCGTTTCTACTTTTACCCAGTTTTTTGCCCCCGCAGAACAGGCGGTTATTCCCCTGATTGTCGAGGAGCGCCATTTATTAGCCGCCAATTCTCTTTACACCACGACGATGATGGCGCTGCTAATTATCGGTTTTGCCATCGGCGAACCTTTATTAGATCTAGCCGATAGTTTTGCTGCACAGGTAAATTTACCCATTGGTATCGGCAAGGAGCTTTTGGTCGGGGGGGCTTATGCGATCGCTGGCGTAATTTTGTTGGCATTAACCACAGGAGAAAAAATAGAGCAGTCCCAGTCACAACCTCGCATCTGGGCAGATATTAAAGACGGCATCGATTATTTAGGAAAAAAACCTCGTGTTCGCAATGCTCTAATTCAGCTAGTTATCTTATTCTCCATTTTCGCCGCCCTAGCAGTGCTAGCGGTTAGTTTAGCCGAGCAAATTCCCCAGCTTGAAGCCGATCAGTTTGGCATTCTATTAGCCGCCGCAGGAGTCGGGATGGGAGCAAGCGCCGCTCTTTTGGGCAGTAAGGGTAATAATATAGAACGGGCAAAGTTGAGTTTGATTGGTTCAATTGGAGTTGCGGCTTCTCTGGTGGGACTCTCCTTGGCAACTCATAATCTGTGGTTTGCTCTGCTCATGACTACATTACTGGGGGCATTTGCCGCTTTAGTTGGCGTACCGATGCAGACAACAATCCAGTCTCGGACTCCTGAAGTGATGCGAGGCAAAGTATTTGGCTTACAAAACAATGCCGTGAATATTGCCCTTTCCCTACCTTTAGTACTAGCTGCCACAGCCGAAGCTCGTTTTGGTCTATCAGGAGTTATTTTAGGTCTAGCGGCGATCGCTGGTCTTGGTGGAGTCCTCACCTGGTATATGATCCAGGGTCGTAATCGAGCTAAAAGGTCAAACTCTCGATCTCGTTGAAACTAAATCCCGCTAGAGCCTTTGTCTACTTCCTCTGCTCCTCTGCTCCCCTATTAACTATTTTTTGCCATATCAAACAGCAACACTTCACTGTCCGCACTGCTGCCCACGATCGCAATTGCCGTTTCATCGACTACAGCAGCGCCATCTCCTGCCTGTAATAATCTCTCATTGAGCTGAACTTCTCCTTTAGTTACCTGTAGCCAAACTGCTCGCTCGTCAGTAATTTGATAGTTCAGGCGATCGTCTTGTCCGAGAGAACCAAGGTAAAGGTTAACGTCTTGATGAATTGTGACGGAATTACCTCTACCGTCTCTTGAACCCACTAGGGTTAGCTTGCCCTGTTTGATCTCTGAATTGAAGTTTTTCTCTTCATAACTGGGCTGCA
>JBCCNG010000625.1:0-2826 GCA_039025955.1 Cyanobacteria bacterium P01_C01_bin.72
GAAGCTTATCAGCAAGAGCAAGAAGCAGGAAAAATTCTCTATCGGGGGGTATTTGGGACGCAGAAACCTGGAGGATTGCTCAATAATATTTTTGATCTGAGACTGAAAAATATTGCCAATACGGGAGTAATTTACTGGGGAGGAAAATTACTGGCTCTTTGGGAAGCAGCCGAACCCCATTGTCTCGATCCAAAAACTTTAGAGACGCTAGGTATTGACTACCTTGACGGAGTATTATCTCCTGGTGATGCTTTTGCCGCTCATCCTTGGATCGATCCTAGCTGTGAAATGGATGATGGCGCACCCTGTTTAGTAAATTTCCGCGTTGAACCAGGACTTTCAAGCAAAATTACTCTATTTGAATTTGCTCCCGATGGTAAGCTGCTACGTCGCTACTCTCACAGTATTCCTGGCTTTTCCTTCATTCACGACTTCATGATTACGCCCCACTACGCAATCTTCTTTCAAAATCCTGTTAACTTCAATCCTTTTCCTTTCCTGTTGGGAATGCGTGGTGCAGGAGAATGTGTCGAGTTTCAACCTCAAAAAGCAACTAACGTAATCTTAATTCCGCGCGCTCCTGGCGACCAGCAAATCAAGACTTTTACCGTTGAATCTGGCTTTGTCTTCCACCATGCCAATGCCTTTGAACAAGACAATCAGGTCACTATTGATTCTATTGCCTACCAAACCCTACCTCAAGTACAGCCTGATTCTGACTATAAAGAGGTAGACTTTGAACGCCTCGATCCAGGTCAGCTATGGCGCTTCCAGCTTAATCTAGATGATGGTACAGTTAAGCGCGAAATGCTAGAAAGCCGCTGCTGTGAGTTTCCCTCCCATAACCCCCGTAAAGTCGGACGGAAATACCGTTATCTCTATATTGGTGCTACGCCTACAGACACAGGAAAAAATGCCCCATTGCAGGCGGTGCTGAAACTAGATTTAGAGACGGGAGCGAAACAAACCCATTCCTTTGCCCCCGAAGGATTTATTAGTGAACCCATTTTTGTTCCCAAACCTGATGGCAAGATAGAAGATGCAGGGTGGGTATTAACTCTCGTATATGACGGTAGCAAACACCGTTCCACCTTAGCGATTCTAGATGGCGAAAATATTGCTGGAGAACCAATCGCTTTGCTCCATTTAAAACACCATGTTCCTTACGGCTTGCACGGTAGCTGGTGTGATGAAGTGTTTATTGACCAGTGATGATGCGGAAATAGCGGCGTAAAAACCATTTTTCTGGCGATCGCAGAAAATTATAATAAATGCTTTTGTATTTTCAGTAAAGTATAATTCCTGTAGTTTAGGAAAATTTTGCCCAATGCTAAGGAAATGAAAGCCAGTGAAGTATTAAAAAGATACGCAGCAGGAGAAAGGAATTTTCAGGGTGTAAATCTGCGTGGACAATCTTTTAAAAGTAAAAATCTCTCAGGGGCAGACTTTAGCGAAGCCGATCTGAGAGGTACTAACTTTACTGGTGCAAACCTTAGAGATATTAACTTTACTGAAATAAGGTGTGGACTACGAAGAAGTTGGGGAATATTTATATTAATCTTTTCTTGGTTATTGGCGGTAGTATCAGGATTTTTCTCAATATATGCAGGTTTCTTAATTTCACTAATTCTTGATTTTACAAATTTTGAAAATCAAATTTTAGGTTTGGCTGGATTATTAACGATAATAAGTTTCGTAGTTTTATCTATTCGACAAGTAATAACTATAGGAGTAGGGTTAGCTGGAATATTTGCTTTTTTTGTTTTAGTAACTGGAGCAGTATTAGATGCAGGAGCAGTAGAATTAGAAAGCTCTTTAGCAGGCTCAATTGCTGGATCGTTTGCAGTAACTTTAGCAGCAGTATTTATATTTGGAGGAGCAATTGTAGCAATAGCAATAGCATTTTCAGGTACATTTAAAAACGCATTTATAGTGGCTATAACAGGTACATTCTCTGGTGTAATTTTATTTGTAATGGTAGTGACAAAGACTGTATTAAACTTAAAGTCAATTGTGCTAGCCATTCTTGTTGTTGGAACAGGTACTTATATTGGCTTACAGACTGTAAAAGGCGAGAAGAGTATTTTGCGTAGTTTTGCTATTGTTTTTGCTGCAATTGGAGGTACAAGTTTTCAGGGTGCAGATTTGACTCATGCTAATTTATCAGGGGCTAGATTGGAAAGTACAGATATGAGAGAAACTACTTTAACTGATGTGCGTTGGTATGGGACAAAAATGTTGGATCTTGTGCGTCCTGGTGATACTTATCTCCAAAATGCTCAAGTTAGGCAGTGGCTTATTGGTAAGGGAACTGACAAAAATTTTGATGGTCAAAAATTACAAGGAGTTAACTTTCAGGGCGCAGATCTAACTGATGCTAGTTTTATTGATGCCAATTTGAGCGAGGCTAATTTGCGAGATGCCGATTTATCCAGGGCTAAATTAGTACAGACGCAGCTAGATCGAACGAATTTTACAGGAGCTACTTTAACGGGTGCTTGTATTGAAGATTGGGGAATTACAACTCATACCAGGCTAAATAATGTTAAGTGTGAGTATATCTTTATGAGATCGCCTACTAAAGAAGACCCAAACCCTCGACGAAAACCAGATAATTGGGAAGACACCTTTGAAGATGGCGACTTTGGAGATTTTATTAAGCCAATTTTTGATACTCTAGACCTCTATCATAACCAAGGAGTAGACCCCAGAGCGATCGCTATTTCCTGGAAAAAGCTAGCAGAAGATAATCCCGGTGCTAAACTTCGCTTCGCTTCAATGGAAGTTAAAGGGGAAAATAATTTATTGCTAAGATTGAAAACTGAC
>JBCCNG010000626.1:0-2793 GCA_039025955.1 Cyanobacteria bacterium P01_C01_bin.72
GCGTTCGGTATTGGTATCGATCTCTGGCTAGAATTAGCCGAAAGAGCAACATGATGCTTAACTCAACCATAGCTCAATCAGGCGTTGGTTATTAGGCATTGGTGACAAGTTAAATTTGTGTGTTTTTTGTTAACTGGTTTTTAGTTTTTAGTCATTAGTTTTTAGTTTTTAGTTGCACAAGCCTCTTATATCTGATAGCTACTAACTTCATAGTTAAATATGACATTTCACAGTCAAATTGAAAGTTGATGGTATTTTGATCAATATGAAACCATCAACATCAAAAATTCATGTAGTTACGCTATCTTAATCGAACTCACGTTGTAGTTACGCTATCTTAGAAGATAAGAAAAAAATATACAAAAGTAGCCATGAAAAGATTAGTGCTGCTGTGCTTATTTGTCCTAGGAATTGGTTTCGCCCTCTTCAATTTTAAAGGACTGGCGCAACAAGGAGAATTTGACTCGATTATTTTAGATTTTAAAGAAGATGTCCCGATCGCGACCGTTAGCAAAGAGATTCAGCGATTATCGTTTAAATACAAGCAAAGAGTTGATCTAAATAGTGTCTTCTCGATTGATGATCGTATTTATATTGTAGAAGGAGACAAAAAAGTTCTCCAAGAATTAAAGCGATCGCCTTTACGTAAAGATACAGAATATATTGAAGCAAATTACTTATACCACGCTACTGCCACACCTAACGATCCGCAGTATAACAAGCAGTGGAATTTCCGCAATATCAACCTTGAGCAAGCCTGGGATGAAACTAAGGGTGCTGGGGTAACGGTAGCGGTAATTGATACGGGAGTTAGTAAGGTCCCCGATCTCAAGTCAACTAAGTTTGTCAAAGGTTATGATTTTGTCAACAATAAGGATGATGCCAGCGACGACAACGGACATGGGACTCATGTAGCAGGAACGATCGCTCAGTCTACCAATAATGGTTATGGTGTCGCAGGAATTGCTTATGAAGCGAGTATTATGCCCCTCAAAGTGCTTTCTGGTAGCGGTGGCGGCACAATTTCTGATATTGCCGAAGCGATTAAATTTGCGGCGGATAATGGCGCGGATGTGATCAACATGAGTTTAGGTGGCGGCGGCGCCAGCAACATGATGGAAGAAGCGATCAAGTATGCCCACAATAAAGGCGTGGTGGTGATTGCGGCGGCGGGAAATGAGGGACGTAATGCGGCTTCCTATCCTGCTCGTTATCCTGATGTAATTAGCGTTGCGGCTACTAATGCTGCGGGAGATAAAGCTTCCTATTCTAACTTTGGTGCTGGTGTGGATATTGCCGCCCCAGGAGGAAGTGCTGAAAGCGATACAGGCAAAATTATTCAAAATACGATCAATCCCAGTACAGGAGAATCAGTATTTGTCGGTTTCCAAGGAACAAGCATGGCAGCGCCTCACGTGGCAGGGGTTGCAGCTTTGGTGAGAGCCACTGGGGTCGATACTCCCGATGAAATTCGCGACATTTTAAAACAGTCTTCTCGCAAGGTGGAAGAAGATCACCTCAATCATTTTGGTGCGGGACATTTAGACGCTAACGCGGCGGTACAGATGGCGCTCAAGGGTAAGATTACCTTTAATGATTTCTTCCGCTGGTTACGTAAGAGTGGCTATCTCAACCTCGGTTTCTGGATTGACGGTGGTGCAGTGGCGCTATTGCCCAAACTGGCTATGGTAGTTGGTTCTTATTTACTAGCCTGGCTGATTCGTACCTATCTACCGATGACACTAGCCTTAAATAGCGGTCTGATTTTTGGTAGTTCGGGTTTATTTTTCTTTCAGGGACTATACTTATTTGATTTACCACAGTGGCCCATGCGTCTGTTTGGTAGTTCACTGCCAGAATTAGGAAATGTGGTTTTCGGCAACTCTAACCTCAATCCTCTATTTGCCAGTGCCTTAATTCCTTTCCTCCTAACTACTTTACTGCTCAATTCTGGTCTAAAATGGTTTGCCATTGGCTCTAGTATTGGGGCGGCTGCTTGTTTAGGAGTTAGTGCCTTTGCCGATCCTGGAATTTGGCTCTTGGGTAGCGGTGCGATCGCTCGTACTTATCTGCTCGTTAATGCCATTCTCTGCATGGGTTTGGCATATTTAGCTAGTCAAAAGGAGACTCGTACAGCTTAAATCTGGAAGCGATTAGATATCCCTCAGACACATATAATTAGATCACAGGGTTTGGCACTGCCAAGCCCTTATTTATTACAAAAGCTTTGAGCTTTTAGTCTCAATGTAATGCTTGAAAACGCGGGTAAACCAAGATGAGAGTAGTAGGAACAATTGAAAAAAAAGGATTTGGCTTTGGCACTTGGGCATTAGTTACCGATGACGGTACTACTTATGAGCTAAAAGATGCTCCAGCAGAATTACAGCAGTCGGGATTGAAGGTGGAAGTAACAGGCAAAATTCGCGAGGACGTGATGACAATGGCAATGATTGGTGCAGTACTAGAGGTTGAATCCTTTCAGCAGCGTTGATCTTGTCTTAACTTAGGCAGAGCTATCGCTCTTTGGTTAATCAGACTACACAGAAAACCTAAGGCTCAATTCCTACAAACTACTTGTCAGTGGCAGTACTCAGATACGTTATAATTCAATCTGTTTGACAGCTAGGGCAGACTCGCAAAATAAGCATAAATGTAAGATATTGCTTGCAGTTAAGGCGATCGCCTCTGACAAATTAACTTAATCCCGATTAATCTCAATTTTTAGTAGTAATGGCAGACGATAATTCTCAGAATAAGCCTCAAGGTGGTTCTAACTTAGACGAAATTCGCGCC
>JBCCNG010000627.1:0-2790 GCA_039025955.1 Cyanobacteria bacterium P01_C01_bin.72
GGGATTGGCGAAGTAGACCCTCTGACTCATCTAACTGCTAGAAACAGCACTATCGCCTACGCTACCACCAAAGAGACGGCAGCAAAGTTAACTAAGCTTGGTGCGTCTAACGTACAGCAGACTTCAGAAACTGGCATTTCTCAAGCAGAAATAGAGCAGTTAAGCCAATGTCCACCGCCATCAGGAGAACAGGTACGCTTTATTAACGTGGCGCGATTGTTGCACTGGAAAGGAATTTACTTGGGTTTACGTGCCTTTGCCGCCGCCAATCTTACCGACGCTCAATACTGGGTTGTGGGTACAGGGCCCGAACGAGGCAAATTAGAAGCTTTAGCTCAAGAATTAAACATTGCTGACAGGGTAACGTTTTTCGGGCTAATAGACCGTGAAGAAGTTCTCTATCGCTTAGGTCAGTGTACCGCTTTGGTTCATCCTAGTTTACATGACTCAGGGGGGTGGGTGCCTTTAGAAGCCATGGCATCAGGTAGACCGATCCTTTGTTTGGATCTAGGAGGGCCAGGAGAAACCGTAACTTCTGATCTTGGCATTAAAGTTCCTGCTCACAATCCTGAACAAACAGTAAAAGATCTTGCCGCCGCGATGGTCAAATTAGCGGAGAATCCAGACCTCTGTGTGCAGATGGGACAGCAAGGACAGCAACGTATTCGTGAGTTTTATAGCTGGGAAGCCAAAGCGCAACGTTTATCCGATGTGTATCACAATTGCGTAGCAGAATTCGCCACGGCTCGTTCCTAAGTTTAATTTTTGATTTTCTGACTAACCCCTAACAACTCAACGATTAAAACCATTATGAAAAAGCTCCTATTAGTAACTTTCCCTGTCGATTTGGGCAACGCCACCTTTGAAAAGCGATTTGTTGATCTATTCCAAAAAGACCCCGATTTAGATCTAGAACTATTTCGCTTTGTTACCGAGCAAAAAAATCCTCATCCTAAGTCTATTTTCTCTTTAAGCTACTTGATGATTTTCTTTCAAAGACTACTGATAGCAATAGAGTTATGGAAGGCAATTCGCAAAGCCCGTCAAGAAAACCGTAAGGTCTTATTCCATGGTGTGTCTACTGCACTGTTTGGCTACTTCGCCACAGGTAAAAATCAAAGCTACATCGTCACCGAATGGACGCGCAAACTATACGAACCAATTTGGAAAAGTTCGGGTTCTCCAGGCTGGTTAACCTGGATTCATAAAAAAATTCTCCAGGCTCAAACTTCGGTACTCGGTCTTACCAGCAGCGTAATCGAGCAAATTGCCCAGGACTACGAATTGCCTCAAAGTCAGCTTAAAAAAGTCAAATTGCCTTTCTCAGGAGATCTCAGTCTATTTAAACCAGGGGCTAGCCGTTTGGATCAAGAGGTGCGTCTGTTGTTTGTTGGCGGAGATTTTGCACGCAAGGGCGGAGATGTTTTACTGGACTGGTTTAAGCAGCAAGAGCGACCAGGATTAAAACTAACAATGATGACCAATCATCCGATTGAAGACATTTCTGGAGTTACTAAAGCCACTAACATTCAATACGGACAAGATAAACACATCGAAATGTTTGGTAGCCACGATATTTTTGTCCTGCCGACCAACTGTGATAGCTATCCGTCGGTGTTGGGAGAAGCTGCCTGTTCAGGCTTGGCAATCTTGACCACTAAATATGCTTTGGGTGCAAGAGAAGTAATTCAAGAAGGTGAAAACGGCTATATCTGTGATTCACAAGCTGAACTATTAGAAAAACTAGCTGTGATGGTCGAAGACAAGGCTTTAATCAAACAGATGAAGCAGAAAAGCCGTCAACTGATGGAGCAAGAATATGCTTACGAAGAAGTATTGAAGGGCTATGTACAACAAGTGTTTGCCTAATAGGAAAATATTTTTCCTAACTCGATAGAAAGACTCTTTTAAAAAAGTCACAAGCGCAGCGCATACGTGCAGATTGTCCTCAAGACGACTGGCGATGCACCGCATCGCGCGGCTAAAAGCTAAAAGCTATAAATATGAAAAAACTAAAAATTATTACTCTTGGCATTGGTATCTTTGCCTGTCTAGGAGTAGCGAAAAATGATCAGTCTAGCTATTACGTGGCAACTAATGGCTCAGATAATAACCCTGGTACAATCAGCCGTCCTTTTAAAACCATCCAGAAATGTGCTGAGTTGGTGCAGCCTGGATCTACCTGCTGGTTACGGGGTGGTACTTATCGTGAGACAGTAACGCCAAAAGCTTCGGGTACGAGTAACAAACCGATCGCTTTTGCCGCTTATAATAACGAACAGGTGATAATCTCTGGGACAGAAATTGTTAAAGATTGGTCGCTAGACCAAGATTCGATCTATCGCGCTAATGTCGAGCTTCCCGTTGATGGCTATAGTGATACAGGATTTTTTGCTAACCAGATTTTTGTCAATGGCGAAATGATGCCCGAGGCGCGTCTACCCAATCTGAATCCTCAACGAGATTATCTACGTCCTGAGTTTCTCGGTGGAGGACTGCAAAGCCAGGGAGGAACAGCCGCAATCATCGAGAATAAAAAAGTCCCTGAATTGGAGTCAGGATGGACAGGAGGGCGAGTTTGGACGACTGAATGGTATACTTCCCGCACAGGAGAAATCACGGGGGGAACAGCAGATTTATTAACGGCAGAAATGACCGCCGCTTGGGAACGAGGTGGATTTTGGTTTTATCTGTTTGGTAAGCAAGAATTACTTGACGATCGCGGTGAATGGTTTTATGCAGGAGAGAATAGCGATCTCTATCTCTGGTCGCCTGATGACCAAGCACCAC
>JBCCNG010000628.1:0-2763 GCA_039025955.1 Cyanobacteria bacterium P01_C01_bin.72
TACCTTAGCTGGGGTACTATCCCTTGAGGAAGGACTAACCCTAATCGCGGCTAGGGGACAGATGATTCAAAAGCTGCCTAAGGGGGCAATGCTAGCGGTACCACTATCCTCCATTGACCGCCGACAGAGAGAGTTTGGCATTGAGTAGGGTAGCTATTTCTCTGGAGGATAGTGGTACCGCTAGCATTGCCCCCTTAGGCAGCTTTTGAATCATCTGTCCCCTAGCCGCGATTAGGGTTAGTCCTTCCTCAAGGGATAGTACCCCAGCTAAGGTAGCGGCAACATATTCACCGATGCTATAGCCAATCATGGCTTGAGGGTAAACGCCCCAAGATATTAAGAGCTGTGCCAAGGCATATTCAATGATAAATACTGCTGGCTGAGCCAGATGAGTCTGATTTAGTAAGGAGCTGGCATTGGAGTTGACCGTAGAACTGCGACCTAACATTTGTCGTAAGTCTAAGCCTGGAGAATTTTCTGAAGCCGATTCTCTGGCTGATTGCGCAGCTCTATCGGGATAAATTACATCTCTTAAATCTTGATTGAGAATTTCCTTGAGGAATTCACAGCAGTAATCAACTTCCTGGCGAAATCTGGGTTCAGTCTCGTAAAGCTCCCTAGCCATGTTGACATATTGCGTACCTAGACCTGGAAACATAAAGGCTACAGAGCGTTTTTGCTCCTGTGTTTTGGTTAGTCGTCGCTTGGGGTCTTGCAATGCGGCGATCGCATCTTGAGGGTCGCGACTCACGACGATCCGTCGATGCTTGAGGGCTGGTTGTTCCTGCTGTAATTTATGGGCTACGGCTGCAAGGTCAATTTCATCATGCTGCTTTAAGTAGCTGATCAAATTTTCCGTAGCCGTCTGTAACTTTAAGTCACTGGCGGCAGATAGGGTTAATAGTTGCCATTCACGGTGATTATTTGCGGGCATTTTCGGTAAACTCCCAGATTTATGGTCAATGTTAGCGAGCGAGATTGCGAGATTTTTTTTGTAATTGTTTGTGACGGGTTTGTTTTTGTCTTTGAACGCGATTACGCAGGGACTGAAATGTATCTTCCTCTGGAGAATCTTGGCTGATAAACTGGGCTAAAGAGGCGATCGTCGGATACTGAAACATTTGGACTATTGCCAGTTCTTGTTGTAAGGACTTATTCAATTTTTGATTTAGCTCTAGCAGCAGCAAAGAATGACCACCAAGATCAAAAAAGTTGTCATCAATGCCAACTCGGTCAAGATGTAGTACTTCTTGCCAAAGTTTGGCTATCTTTTGTTCAGTTTCTGATTGAGGTGCTTTATAAGTAGTTGCTAATGTTGGTCTCAGGTTTTCAGGTACCGGTAAAGCAAGACGGTCTATTTTGCCGTTTGGCAACAGAGGAATGGATTCTAAAAAGAAAAAACTACTCGGTATCATGTAGTTGGGCAAAATTCCTTGGAGATATTGTCGTAGTTCACTAATCGTGGGCTGTTGATTTTTTTCAGAAACAAGATAGGCTACCAATTGTTGCTGATCTATTTCGTTTGCTCTAGCCATTGCTACTGCTGACTCTACTGCTGGATGTCTAAGCAATGCGTTCTCAATTTCACCTAGCTCGATCCGAAAACCTCTGATTTTGAGCTGACGGTCAAGTCGTCCCAAATACTCTATATTGCCGTCTTGTAGATAACGAGCCAGATCTCCAGTTTTATACATGCGTGATGCAGGCTTATTTTCAAAAGGATTCTGAAGGAACGATTTTTCGTTTAATTCTGGCTGGTTTAAGTATCCTCTTGCCAGACCACTTCCAGCAAGATAAATTTCACCTGGTACACCGATGGGTACTGGCTGCAATTGAGAATCGAGCAGATAAATTTGTGTATTGGAGATCGGACGACCAATGGTTATTCGCTCTGATTCTGGAGCGATGAGAGTAAACGTAGAGTAAGTCGTATCTTCCGATGGTCCGTAAAGATTGAAAACTTTTTGAACATGATGATGTTGATAAATCTGCTGTACCAGTTGATTTGCTAGCGGTTCCCCAGCTAAATTAATTGTCTTAACTGAAGCAGGTAAACTATTTGTCTGAATTAACTGATGCATAACACTAGGCACTGTATTGATCAGGCTGACTTCAGCAGACAAAGATGGTAAGTGCAGGGCATTTTCCACCAGAATGACTGTACCACCGCGACTCAGGGGTACAAATATCTCAAATATTGATAAATCAAAGCAAATAGAGGTTGATGCCAAAACTCCGGCTATATCATCTTCTGTAAAAACCTCTTGTGACCAGCTTAATAGAGCAACAGCACTTTGATGTTCAATGGCAACCCCTTTTGGTATCCCAGTAGAACCAGAAGTATAGATAACGTAGGCTAGATGATTGGCTTGAGTTTCAATGTCTAAATTTTCTCCAGTAAGCTGGCTGTCTAGCTGTAAATCTCTATCCACACAAACAACATGTAAATTCGGTTGAGCAAATAACTTAACCAGATTAGTTTGAGTTAATACTACTTTGGCTTTGCTGTCGTCCAACATAAATGTTAAACGTTCCTGAGGATATGCTGTGTCTAATGGGACATAAGCACCTCCTGCTTTCAAAATAGCTAATAAAGCGATCAACATTTCTGGACTGCGGTTCATGCAGACCCCTACAATTACTTCTGGCTTAACGCCTATTTGTTGTAGATAGCAGGCTATTTGATTGGCGCGGCTATTTAATTCCAGATAAGTTAGTTTTTGATTTTCAAAAACAACTGCAACCGCATCTGGTGTTTTCTGA
>JBCCNG010000629.1:0-2762 GCA_039025955.1 Cyanobacteria bacterium P01_C01_bin.72
AACCTGTTCAACATCAGTACCTGTCAAATCTCGGACGTTGAGGGTATCATCACCGCCGCCACCGTTGATTTCTAACTGCTCGACATTATCGATATCTAGGACGAAGTTACCTAAGTTTAAGCGTTCAAATTCCGTGCGATGACCATTGGCTCGTAATTCAAAATCATCTCCCGCCTCAACAGCGCCATTGACTTGAGTGGTATCGTAACCCTCGTCACCTTCCATGATGTCGCTACCGTCACCATTGTTCCAGACAAAAAGGTCATCTCCTGCACCACCAATCTTGAGGTCGTCACCGCGATTGCCGATAATCGTATCATTATCTTCTGCACCAATAAGCGTATCATTTTCATCAGTGCCAACAATTAAGTTCTCGATATTTTCAGATGCTTGATAATTCATAATTAGTAGATAGAAATTGAGCTAAGTTATTTTCTCTGTTCCACACATACGTATTTCTGAGGCTGAAGGGGGTATGCAGAAATCAAAAAAAACCTCCTCAGCATTGCTGAAAAGGTCATGTTGGAGGAATATTTATTTTTTCTGCTTTAACAATTCACAAGATAAAAAACTGCGGCGCTATTCTGGTAGGTCAACGAATACCTGCTGATTGGCTTCAACTCCTTCCAGAATTTGCGTGCGATCGCCCAAATACAGTCCTATTTTTACAGGCTGGAATACAGGTTCGTTGTTCTCATCAGCAATCATTACGCCTTGTTCGCCATCTTCGGTAAAGATAGCCACCGTCGGTACAACTAGACTATCGCTTAACTGTTTGCCGATAAAACTAACGTCAACGTTCATTTTGGAACGCAGCACATCTTGTCCTGTCACGAGCTTAACCCGCACTTCAAAAGAGGTTACGTTTTCTTCAATTACGGCTTCAGGAGCAATACGCTTAATCTCACCCATAAATTCCCGATCTGGGTAGGCATCAGCAACAATCTCAACTTGTTGTCCAGGCTCTAGCTGACCAATATCCAGTTCAGGAACTTTAGCCACAATCTCTAAACCTTGAGCTAGCGCCAGAATTGAGTTAGCTGAAGCCGAAGCGGTACTCGAACCAGAGGTGCTAGGGGCAACATATGCCCCTTCTACGGCATATCGCTGGGTGACAATACCATCAAAGGGAGCTTTGACAATGCTGTCTTCATACTTGATTTCCGACTGTTTTAGAGACATTTGTGCCTGTTCTAAAGATGCTTCTAGTCCCGCTATTTCATCAGGGGCAGTCGTCTTTTTTTGCCTGAGGTTAACTCGCGCCTCGGCAATTTCGGCTTTTATTTGGGCAACTTCATCATCGCCAGTAGCCTGTAACTGTTCTAATCTTTGTCGTAGCTCGTTGATGCTAGATTGGGCGTTTTGAGCATTATCAGCAATCTCATCGAAAGTATCTTGCGAAATTGCTCCTTGATTCAGCAGATATTCGTTACGCTCTACCCGCTGTTGCACTAGCTCTAGCCGTGATTTAGCTCCGTCAATTTGTGCTTTTGTCTGGGCAATATCTTTGGGAATTCTATTTTGAACCTGACTCAGTTTTGCCTCTAGCTGCTGCAATCGTGCCTGGGATTGAGCAATTTCCGCATCAATCTCTGCCGTGCTTTCCCTCAGATTTGCCTCATTTTGCTTCAATTCTGCTTTTGCTCGCGAGGTTTGAATTGCTAATTCGGCATTTTCCATCGCCGCCAGGGTTTCTCCCGCCTTAACGCGATCACCCTGTTCCACCAACAGCTTGACTAATCTACCTGGTTCTTTGGGACTGACATTGACGCTTTTGATCGGCTCAACTCTACCACTAGCCTGGATCTCTAGATTTAGATCCTCTTCCTGGACGGGTACGGTTAAAGAGGCAATGTCTGCTGGCGAACTGCTGCTGCCGATCAACCGATAGGTAGTGACACCAATCAACGTCAAACAGGCGGTTACTATACCTGTAACTATTACGGGACTACGTTTGTAACTGCTGCTAATAGATGATTTCATAAAAATTTATTTATCTAGAGAGATATTGATCTACTAGATGCCTGTTAAGTAAATTATGCAAATCGAGTTTTAAAATTAAATTTTGAACTTTTTTTGAACTTTACTTTTGTTTACCTTTGCTACTTTATATTAGCTATTTTGACCAGCCGATTGCTTAATGTCTGATGACAGATATAGCCGTACAAGATTTAGATGCAGAACAAACTGATGTATCTGCTCGTTACTTACTCATTACTCACTACTCATTACTTCTTACTCATTACCTTCCAATAGTTCCCAGAAATAACGCCTCAACTCTTACGGAGAATCTGCAACATAGACAGATAGGAAAGATCTAGTTGAGAATGGCGATCGCCTATCTGCTGTAATTTGCTTTTGAGTGCTGTAAATAGGCTCTGCCGTGATTCTGGTGTCAATCTGATATAGGGAGAAAGAGTACTCAACAAGATCAGGTAATCCTCGATCGAATATCTAACGGGGACAACTGCTTGCTCCGTCGTCAAGTCATGAAAATAACCCGAAGCGATCGCCTGTTGCGGAAATTGAGCTATGTTGCACTGATAATCTTGGTGTCTTTCATATTTACCCAATTTAGGTGCATGAAGCTGATATACAGCCTGTAAATTCTGATGCTCTTGGCAACTTAACTGAGGTGGCGTATTCCAAAGTAAAACTAAAAACCCACCTTCTTTTAAAGCTTGAGCCGTTTTGGCATATCTCACTTCCGTATCTAGCCAATGAAAAGAAGTGGTGGCAATTACAACATCAAACTGCCGTTG
>JBCCNG010000630.1:0-2761 GCA_039025955.1 Cyanobacteria bacterium P01_C01_bin.72
GACATAATTTTATTCCTGTTTTGTCATTTTTTATTTGCATGAAGAAATATAAGCCCTACCAAAGTCCTGATAGTGCTTTCAGGCTTTAGCAAGCTGTTTTTCTTTGCTTAATATTTAGTATTGCTCATTTGCTTAACAATTGGTAGACTCAATAAATCTCTAATAGTTATTTGAAAAACAAATGAGTGACCGAATTTCTACTTTACGCTTGTTTTGTCGTGTTGCCAGAACTGGTAGTTTTACGGCAGCAGGAAAAGAAGTTGATTTATCCCAACCTTCTGTTTCCAGAATCATTTCCAAGCTAGAAAAAGATCTTGGGGCAGCACTCTTTGTTAGAAGCACCCATGCGGTGAAATTAACTGAGGCAGGAGCTGACTATCTAGCGAGAATAGATCCAATTTTATCGGCCTTGGAAGAAGCTAATCACCTAGTTCGCAGTGATGGAAAGTTACAAGGACGTTTGAGAGTAGGAGCTGCCATCAGCTTTGCGTTCCGAGAAATCATCCCTCGCCTTCCCGACTTCCTTAATCAGCATCCGAACTTGAATATCGATCTCGTGTTGACTGATTCATACCAAGATTTGATTGAGCAGGCTATTGATGTTGCACTACGTGTTGGTCCGCTCAGCGATTCAACTATGGTCGCGCGGCGGCTAGCTGTAACACCGCGGCTGATAGCTGCTTCTCCCGCATATTTGGCGAAGGCAGGAACGCCACAAATTCCTACAGACCTTGCAGGACATCAAGTGATTATTGGACCTTCAGGTATGGGTTCTACTGGTTGGACTTTCAAAAAAGACGGCAAAACTTTGTCTGTCAGAGTTGAAGGTCAGCTCATGGTGACCGTTAATGAAGCGTCAACGGCTGCTGCTTTGGCTGGAATGGGGATTATCTCCACGGCTTATTTGGTGTGTAGGGCAGAACTCGAAAGTGGTGAACTGGTTCAACTTCTTACAGATTGGGAAATTGGGACTGTCGAAGTTAACGCATTGCTAGCTGGAGGAAGAAGTGCCAAGCCTTCCGCTCGCGCTTTTGCCGATTATCTCGTGGCATCGTTTCGCAATAGCGCTTCAATATAGATGAGATAAATAGTCTTAGTTCTACAATTGCTCGTAATGACCGCCGATCGCAAATATATAAATATACTGGTCATCAAACTTATGGATTAAACGATCTTTTTGAGACAATCTTCTCGACCAAAAACCAGATAAATTATGTTTTAATGACTCTGGCTTTCCTAATTCAGTCGTGGGATCTTCCCGAAGCATTTTCTTGAGTATCTGGCAAAGATTTCGATGCAATTTGCTGTCTTTTTTCCTAAGTTCTTCGTAAACCTGCCAAGTCTTCCCCTCAAATACCAGCGATCTCATTTAACTCTTCACTACTTGGTTTGTACCCTCTACCAGCTTGATGAGTTATTTGAGAGTCAGTAATTTGCTGCATTAAGCTTTGATTTTGGAGAACATATAGGGTTTCTTGTTCTCTTTCCCAGTCTTCTACGCTAATAACTACAAAATCTTCACCATTACGCCGAGTCAATTTTAGAGGCTGATGCTCTTGAATAACTCGTTCCACACAGTGTTTTAATTTTTCCCTAAATTGATTAACGCTAATGCTATTCACTGTAATCTCACTCTATTAATGTACGGTATATACGTACATATTATCAAAATCTCTATAAGAAACCTCAAATACAAGAATAATATTTCTGATTCCCCGACCATGAGGAAATTAATTAGAAGGACCATAAACCGCATCTGGTTTGAAACCAGGAGTTTTAATTTAACTGCTCGTAAGTAATGAGTAATAAGTAATGAGTAAGTAGGCAGACAAGGAAAAAATGAAATGTGTAACAGAATATTTAGCTAGAATTAAATCGGAAACGTTCTGTTGAGTATTTTCCAGATATTCCTCTAGCTTCTACCCCAGACATCACCGCGTAAGCGAGGTCCAATTCATCCTCAAACATTTGACCTACTAATTCATGAGTTTTAAGTTGATGCCACTCAACTTCAATCGGATTCATCTGTGAGCAATATGGTGGCAAGAAAAATAAATACAATCCCATTGCCTCCCACTGCGACCATTTTTGTTGTACATTTTGGCTTTTGTGAATCGAGCCATTATCCTGTACGATGACTCTGATTTTTCCAGTTCTTTGAAATTCTCTCTGAGCTAAACACGCTTGTTCATCCATTATTTTGATATAGCTGTCACTGGTAAAACTTCCAATAGCTAGACCATAAGTAAATTTAACTGATGGTTGCCAAAGTCCTAAAATGCTTAAACGTCTCCCTCTTCTAGCAGTTTGTTCAAGTTTTTTTTGTTGCCCTCTGAAATAGTAGGTGTAACTTACGGGTGTCCACATACAGAATCCAGATTCATCAAGATACAATAAATCAATCTCGTCCTTAGCACCGCTTTTTGAGTACCCGCCTCAAATGTTCGGGACTCAATTTAACTTGTCTTTCTGTAGCTAGTTTCTGAGATAGTTGTTTGCTGTTGTAGGTTCGCTGTTCATGTGTCAGACTTTGTTCGAGATACTCTAAATCTTCGGCTGAATAACGTTTTTTGTCGCCTCTTCCTTTCCCTTCCCATAAACCTCCTAATCCCAGCTTCTTCCATCGATGTATTGCTTGTCTGTCTGTCGATGACAATTAAAATGAATTGCAATATCTTCGATGTACCATCCTCGGTTATTCAGCCGTAGCATTGAAGCTCTATCCTTAACTCTCTGAGGAACGCAGCCTGCGCAGCAGGCA
>JBCCNG010000631.1:0-2755 GCA_039025955.1 Cyanobacteria bacterium P01_C01_bin.72
CGCAACTCCCAATAACAGCGATCGCCCGCAATCTATTAATATCGACTAAGTAGACTTAGTGTCTCTAATTCTTGAAAACTACGATAGCTGTTGAACTAAATACATCAGAGCTTCAGCAGCTTATTTGTCCGCAATATAGCCATCTAACTAACCACATTGGCGTTGGAGAAATTTTCCGATTCTGATTGGGGTTTGGCAAAAATCATCCGTCCTGCGGAGGTTTGCAGCGAAGATGTGACCACCACCTGTAACTCTCCACCAACGCTATCGCTGCCTTCTTCGACAACTACCATCGTGCCGTCTTCTAAATAACCAATACCCTGTTCGGGTTCTTTACCCTGCTTGAGTATTTTCAGTTCTAGATAATCTCCTGGTAGATAAATAGGACGGAGGGAACGAGCTAGATCGTTGATGTTGAGAATCTGTACTTTTTGCAGATTGGCTACCTTGCTCAAATTATAATCATTAGTCAACAGCGTGCCGTTAATTTCTTGCGCAAGACGCACTAACTTAGCATCAACGGTATCAACGTCTTCATAATCGGCTTTGTTAATCACAATGCGATCAGGATAGTCTTCCTGCATCTGATTGAGAATGTCCAAACCTCGGCGACCACGAATCCGCTTTTGAGAGTTGCTAGCATCGGCAAGATTTTGTAATTCTTGCAGCACAAACTGCGGCACTAACACCTGTCCTTCTAAAAAGCCTGTCTTAAGCAGTTCTTCTACTCTACCGTCAATAATACAGCTAGTGTCTAAGAGCTTAGTAGGCATTGCCTCCAGCGTTCCTTCTGCCACTAGCATCGACTCAATACTGTTGGGATTGATCAAGCGCAAAAAAGTTCGTCCATGAGTATCAGCTAAACTGATTCCCAAATAGGAAAACATCACGCTACCCAAAACGGCAAAAGCAGGTTTGAAAAAGCTCAATTCTTGAGGAATCGGCAGTAAGAAAACTGGCGCTAAGGTGAGGTTCGCTACTAGCAAACCCATTACCAGACCAATCGCCCTGGTAATGATAATCTCAATCTTGGTATTACGAATTTGATTTTCGAGGCGGCGATAGGTAGTTTGAACCGCTACACCAACACCCAAGCCAATAATAGCGGCGAATCCAGCAATCACAAAGCGCAAAGCTTCGATGTTAGATACTTCTTCTAAGATATCTTTAGGGAGCAACTGTAGCCCATCAAATCCGATGTTCACAGCAGCAATAATGCAAATGATAATTATGATGGCATCAACCATTAGTTTTAGTTGAATAAAACGATATGAATGTATTTCCTCTTCACTGTAGTAAATTCTCAGTAATTATGTGGCAAACCAAAGGGAGTTCTTAATATTGCTCTATGGGATTTGAAGGATATAAATAATCTTCAGAATGATGGCAGTGTGAGACTTACATCCTTAACCAGCAACCTAAATTATTGCCCATAAACCACAATCAACATAATTATTTAGATGCCGAAATATTTTATTAATGATCGACACATATCTTTGACTAATTCTCATTTTCAACCTAGTTTATACTCAACAACAAAGATAATTCCTCCCGCTGCCTACATTCATATCCCTTTTTGCCGTCGTCGCTGCTATTATTGTGATTTTCCGATTTCAGTCGTGGGGGATACGGGGAAGTCTTCGGGCAACATGATTGAGGAGTATATTACCGCTTTAATCAGTGAGATCGAGTTAACAATCTCCCATCAGCAACCCCTAGAAACAGTCTTTTTTGGCGGGGGGACACCTTCGCTACTATCACCGTCACAGCTAGGTAAAATTCTTCAGGCGATCGCTTCACGCTGTGGAATTGCTGCCGATGCGGAAATTTCCATGGAGATTGACCCTGGTACATTTGATCGCTCTCGTCTTCAAGGATATATAGCTGCTGGCTTGAATCGTTTTAGTCTGGGGGTACAAACTTTTGAGGAACAGTTACTCCAAGTCTGTGGACGCTCTCATAATCTTGCCGAAATCAGAACTGCGATCGACTTGATTCAGCAGTCAGATATCAAAAACTTTAGCCTCGATCTCATTACTGGTTTACCCCAACAAACTCTAGCCCATTGCCAGGCATCTCTGGAACAGGCGATCGCTATTTCACCCCAGCATTTATCCTGCTACGATTTAGTACTCGAACCTGTAACCGCTTTTGGCAAACAATATCAGCCAGGCGAAAGCCCTTTGCCCAATGATGATGATACGGCGCAAATGTATCGCCTAACGCAGCAAATTCTAACTGCTGCTGGCTATGAGCATTATGAAGTGTCTAACTATGCACGCCCTGGCTATCAGTGTCGTCACAACCGCGTCTATTGGGAAAATAAGACCTACTATGGCTTGGGGATGGGTGCTGCTAGCTATGTGGCGGGGAAAAGGTTTAGTCGCCCTCGCACCCGCAGAGAATATTATGAATGGCTCAAAAAAGGTGCTGTTATCGATGCTCCCGAAGTATCAAGCACAGATTACTTACTAGAAACTCTGATGTTAGGCTTGCGTTTAGCCACAGGAGTTGAACTGACTCAATTTAGTACTCAGGTTCAACAAGATATCCTATCTTGCACCAAAGTATATCGCGATCGCGGTTGGCTAGAATTGGTTATCAGGGATGACGACTCAGTTAACCCTGCCCAATACCAGCTACGCTTTAAAGATCCAGAAGGCTTTTTGTTTTCCAATATAGTCCTCGCCGCTTTATTTGAAAAACTGTCAGAGGAAGCATAATATTTCCGCAACGAGAAGCATAAGTTTTCTGC
>JBCCNG010000632.1:0-2750 GCA_039025955.1 Cyanobacteria bacterium P01_C01_bin.72
AGTATTCAACCCGAACACGACGGTAAATTGTCCAAGATTATTCTCAAACAGGACTTTAGTTGATGACTGTTGATGAGGTAGTTATTAGAATTGATAGTAAGGCGATCGCCATGACGCAAATCTATGGTTTGGCTTGTTTGCACCCGAAAACAAAACTTTCGACCTTCGGCTGTTTGGGAGTCAAAACCGCCAAACATATCTTGATAGTTTTCATCAAAGATGCCCGACAATACTAAGGGTTCGCCAGAAGATTTTATTCGAGTAAGTACAGCAGGGTTAGCAAATTCCCCCGCTGTAAATGCATCTAAGTCTTCAATATCATCTAAGAAGGACATTACTTCTGAGCTTGCTGTCTGGCTTCACGTTTTGCTTCACGCTTTGTCTGCTTATCGTCTTCTGTTTGGGCTGCGGCGGATTCGTCTTGGACGAGTCGCTTATGGGGGAAACCCCCAAGACCGCGCTCGTCCGCTTGTATTCATTCCAGTCAGCTAAAACTGCCACATCATCAGGCTTTGTCGGTGCTGTCGTTTTAGCCACCTTTTCAGTCTTCGCATTAATTAATTTTGTCTGTTGGGGAGTCAGATAAAGCAACTTATCTTTTGCTACTTTCTGACTGCGGTGGGTTAATCCTTCTGCTTCGCGGGTCGTGTACCATTCTTTCATTATTTATCCTCCTCTTGAATTGACTAAGAGACTGTACCTAAGATCTATTTTTCAGCCTTCGCTTTAGCTGTAGTTTTTGCTTGACGAGATTGAAGCTGCTCTTCTGTTTCAATTAAATGCTGATATTTCTTGACTTCAGCGATTGACAGCTTTTCTAAAGTCTCACCGCCCTGATAAAGTTTTGTACCTTTGACTTCCTTACCCTTGACTCTTTGCACAATTTCGCGATGCAGCACCATGTTCGGGCGCACATAATACTCTGTAGTCATATTTATTACCAATATAATTAATTGTTTTGAACATCAGTAGCAACACAAAAATAGTCGCCACGGGTTAATTGAATATCTACCAACTGTTTAGCGATCACTTTGATAATGGCGTTGCTAGACTCAGAGTAAGGATCGACCATGACATCTAATCCCGCCCAAATACCCAATAAAACGTTACTAAAATCGCCAAAGAAAGCAGCCGTTAAATCTGTCGCCGTTCCCTTGGAAAAATTATTCGGAATTTGATTGCTGCATTTAGCTTGATAGCCAGCGATAGACCCTTCCGCCTGCATATTGTTACGCCAAATCCAAGACCCCGAACCAGTGGTATTATCCAAAGTCTGCATCAATTTAGCTTTGGTACGACTATTGACGACATAGCAGAAATTCCCCCCCATCATGGCGTTAGCGTTATCGATTTCCGCCTGCATATTAATCAAGCCAGCCCAATCAAGTGACGCACCATTAGCACCAAGAACGATTGATAACACTTCGGGATGGCTAATTATTCCCAGGGGTTCTTCTGCAATCCCGCTACCAAAGCCGATGGTACGATCTAGTTCTAATGCCAAACCGCGAATCAATCTAGCTCGCATCAATCGTTCTAAATCGATAGATGATTGATTGATCATCTCATAGGTAATTTTGGACAAACACGCAAGCTTTTTAGGACTCATGGTAATTTTGTCAAAAGTACCCTCATCTTCAGTTATGGTTTGCCCTTCGCCAATCCAATAGCCGTTGGTATAAGTTGACTCGCGAGGAATCTCGACATTACCCGTTAAGTCTCGCATGTAGGTTACGCCAGCACTTAAGAAAGCAGATTGATTATAGAGAGCTTCGATAAAGCGATCTGCCAGTAAATCGGTAGAAATTAAATTACCTGCGGCGGCGGGTGTTTGAGTGTCATAAGGCGCTCTGTAAGAAACAAGCCTAGTTTGGTCTACATAAATCCCTTCAGGTGGCTTGTCTCCCATGCGGGTTTTTTGGATGTGGTCGGAAACCTCTAGTTCCAACCCGCATTGTTCAGATTTTAATTTGCCAGCAGCAAAGCCAATCGCTTTGATAAAAGAATAATTTTTAGCGTCATCATTTGGCAGATCAACAGGGTTTAAAGTCTCAGCCACTGGTTCTTGAGCATCTTTGACTTTATCCAAATAAAGCGATCGCGCCTCAACTATTGATAAACCCTCGTCAATGGCACGTTGCCCAATTTCGGCATGACCATATTTTTTAATTAGGGCGTAAACTCCGTTAACTCTCTCCCGCTCCTGCGATCGAATATCTGACTCATTTATTTCTAGTGTCGCGGTGCTGTTTTCATCACCCATACTTTTACCCTCAGTTACTAAACCTTCTACTGTCTGGACTACTTGGTCTACTTTCTGCTCTAATTTTTCCCAGTCTGGCGTTACTTCTATTACCTCGCCTGATATCTCTCTTCCCTGGTTGCTAGAAAAATCAAAGTATTGCCTCCCAACTCCCACAGTGGCATCAGCAGGAACAGTGACAAAGCTACTCTCGAAAGGTGTCCAGTTGGTTGCTTTATATGTGTTCAGGTCATCATCAGATTTCTTAACCAGCACCAATTCATTGACCCGATAGCCAATCGAGACATTTTTAAAAATCTTTTCATTGATGGCTTTGACTATTTCCTCTGCTCGTTGATGAGTCCCAAAGCGAATAGTGTTGTAGAGTTTGCCATCTTCAAGCCAAGCTTTCTCGATCACCCCTAAGTAATCATCTCGCTTGTGGTTGAACAAAGACATTGCCCCGTCGTTCATGCGAGACAGGTCAACCTCATCTTTTCCATGACCC
>JBCCNG010000633.1:0-2741 GCA_039025955.1 Cyanobacteria bacterium P01_C01_bin.72
ATCAATAATTTTCTGTCGCAAATCAAGTGAATACGCCTTCATTGTTTACTACAACTTAATTTGGATTAGTGTATCTCACCTATTCGAGAACCGCTATAAATAGAGATCGCCTCATTCAATCTCAACAGTTTTCAGTTCCTGGATTACTAAATTTTAATAGCTTGGTTTGACGAGTTCAGCGTAATTCCTTATTATTTACATTTTGTAGGATTTCATATTACTCAGGTAACGGGGAATTACCGTCACACATAATCTAAAAAGATAGGTTAAAGGGCAATTTCAAAATACTGGGAACTATTGAAACGAGATCAACTTTCACCTGACGGTCGAGAGCTTGAGCTGCCCGATTTAACATTGAGAGAGAACTCTTAGTCTGCATCCTCTAGAGGAGAAATGAGCGATTGAGTAATGCCAATCATTCGGGCAAGTTAGATTTGGATCAATCCAGCTTCAAAAATACGCCTGATGTGAATTAAAAAATCTTAAAATCCTTTGAATACGTTCTTTAAAGATGAGATTTTATTGATTGTCCAGCTAAAAAAGTTAGTTTTCTGAGTTTTCTTAAAAGCTAAGAGCTGAAAGCTGAAAGCTGAGAGCTAAAAACCAGTAAACTAACTTTTTTAGCTGGACAATCAATAAAATCTCATCTTTAAAGAACGTATTTAAAGGATTTTCAGATTTTTTAATTCACATCAGGCGTAAGTAATAAAACTGCTAGTATTTCCTGGACTGGATGCTTGAGAAAAGTGATAAATTCCCCGAAAAACCATTTCTACGGAAATAGAGTCGAAGGGCAAAGTTAACTCGTCGGCAACTTCATCACAGAGATCGAGAAGAACAGCATAGAGAAGCCATGTAGCCCAGAGTGCGGCGCGTCCGCGCCAATGTCTTGCTGTGCAAGACCAGAAGCCTTCGGCTTTGCGTTTAATTCTGTTAATTGAGCCTGTCCAGAGATAACTTAAACCTAACAAGCGTTTGAGTAAAAGAAAGCTTTCCTCGATACGCCAACGACGACGCCTATTGCCCTCAAGCGCATTGCGTGTGATGCGAAGCGAATCCTTTAGGGCTTGTCCAAAGGACTGTGGACTAAGCGCTTTTGTCGCCAGATTAAGGTCAAGCGAAGGCTTAAGCCTTCTAGTCGTCGCTTGCGGCGACGATTTGCGCGGACGCGCTGCGCTGCTAACATCAATGGCAGACTAAGAATTCTGGCTCTCATACCCAGAGAACGGTAATAAGCTAGTTGTTGATAAACACAGGGTTTAACTAAATCCTCTAGCTGTTGAGAAATTGCTTGATTATTCACATTGGGATGAGTTCTACTGCGAGCATGATCTCTGATACTTTTTTGTGAATGTGCCATGTCACTGTTAGCGATCCCCCTTTGGAGAAGAATCTGTTGTTACAGACTAGTTTAAAATTCCTGCACCTCATACTTCGACTACATTTGACAACTTGTACTTTTCCTTAACTTGTCACCAATGCTCAATGACTAATCTTCATGATCCTCGAAAGGATCGCCTAAATCTGCTGATGGAGGACCAAAAGCAGTGTAGATTGAATAGCCAGTGATAGCAACTAACACCGTTCCTAAACTGATACCAAGAAATATTGCGGGTTCCATAAGTTAATAATATTTATGAGGACTATTACTCTATAATATTACAGAAGATTACGAATAAAACCGATATTACATCACTATTTGATTTATGTCACAGCAAACTCGTTTGGGAAATATTCTCAAGCCTCTGAACTCCGAATACGGTAAAGTTGCCCCTGGTTGGGGAACTACTGTCCTTATGGGAGTATTTATGGCTCTGTTTCTTGTATTCCTCTTAATTATTCTGCAACTTTATAATTCTTCTCTAATCCTAGAAGGAATCGATGTGGATTGGAGAACTCTAAGCCGCTAGATCCAGCGCCACATTTTTGATCAATTTGGTTAACTATTGGATTAACTCAGAATGCAGCTCAGTCTTCAGACCGATGAGGATTGAGCTATTATTTAACTGATTAAACTTACGAAAAAATTTTATAGGAAAATTAAGCTATGAACATTTTTGGCATTGGTCTACCAGAAATGGCTCTAATTACAATCGTTGCCCTATTGGTATTTGGTCCCAAAAAACTACCTGAGATTGGTCGCAGCGTTGCCAAGACTCTGCGTAGCTTTCAAGATGCTTCCAAGGAGTTTGAAAACGAGTTTAAGAAAGAAGCCGCTAGCATTGAGAAATCGATTAGCATGAACGCCAAGTTAGAAGCAGCTAGTGAGCCGAAACAGCCTGAAACCAATCAGCCTGATTCCGCTACGGAAACTGAGAGTATCAAGTAATAGCTTTATTCCATGCATTTATTGATTATTGACATCTTATAGAGGCTCAGCAAAATCGTCAGACATCTAAACCTTGCCCTTGGCACTGCCTCTTTCTTCTCAATAGTCGTTTAATTGGTGAGATATTAGCCACCTGAATGCCTGACACAAGTAGTTGAAAGTAAAGTCATAAAAAACAAAAGTTCGACTATGTATTTCATATTATTAAAATTACGCAAAAATAAAGGAGAATAATTCGATTATTACCCTCCTTCAATAAGATAGTTTGAGCCCATAGCTCAAAACTATAAATTTGAAACTTGTTTGTGTTTAATTAGAAACCTCTGCCATTTCAATTGTTTGATTGTCAATATCCTTAACCAAGAAATTTAGAGGTTCGTCACGGCGAATCTTATACTTTAACCTTCTTGAC
>JBCCNG010000634.1:0-2738 GCA_039025955.1 Cyanobacteria bacterium P01_C01_bin.72
AAAAGCGAATTTTGATTTGATTTTAGCAAAAATCACAGTGAAATTTCAAAGTCATTTTAGCTTTTTTTAAGCTTCACAACCTAATTCTGTCTACCTCTATACTAAATCTTTACGGCTACAATATTTTTTTAAGACATTGTAAGGATACCTTCTAAGGGTTATGTTTAGGGTTAGTTCCTGTTTATGAGCGAAATTTCCACAAGACTTTCCCCTCCAATAATATTGGTATCGTCAGGAAGTCAATATAAAAAAAGAATATAGGTATTTTAAGATTCAGTCATGACAGCATTATTAATCGCGGGTACCGACACTAATGTCGGTAAAACCTTTGTAACCGTTGCTTTAGCGGCATACTGGCAAAAATATCGTTTGCGTAAAGGTCATGAGAAACAAAACCAATTGAGTATCTTTAAACTCATGCAGACAGGAGTTGGTGATGTGGAACTATATCAGCGCTTATTTGGTGATAGAACTGGCATTGATGTTGTGCCACCCTTACGCTTCCAAGCCCCGTTAGCACCTCCCATCGCGGCGGCAAAGGAAGGCAAAAAAATTGAGTTAGGCAAGGTATGGCAAGAATTTAAAGCGGCAGAAGTCAAATCACAGCTAGTTCTGAGCGAATCTTTAGGCGGTTTAGGTTCTCCCGTGACCGAAGAGTTAACGGTAGGAAATTTAGCTGCCGACTGGCGCTTACCAACTGTATTAGTTGTGCCTGTCAAGCTAGGAGCGATCGCCCATACCGTAGCGAATGTTGCTTTAGCCCGCAGCTTAAATATTGACCTAAGAGGAATTATCCTCAACTGTATCCAGGCAGAAGCGGTAGGCGGAATAGAAGATTTGACTCCCATCAATCTACTCCAATCTTTGGCTCAAATACCTGTAGTTGGTGTTTTACCCTATGCCAAAGACTGGGATAATAGTGATCGCCTTGCCCAAACAGTTGCCGATTGGGATTTAGAGCTGATTTTGCCTCAGCAGGAGTCTTTTGTTGCTCGATGAAAGATAAGAACTGTAAAAACTAAATATATTGAGGATGAGGGCAAGAGTTAAAATTAATCATTGGAGACATTACTCTGTAACCCTCTTTTCCTATTTTAATGCTCTCGATTACCAGCTAGATTTAACTACACCAGGTAGCAATCCTTCATGCGCCCATTCTCGAAGAACATTACGAGATAGACCAAAATCACGATAGTAACCTCTAGGTCTACCCGTTACCATGCAGCGGTTGCGTCTACGAGTAGCGGAACTATCTCTGGGTAATCTCTGGATTTTGCGACTAATCTCTAGTTTTTGGGCAGCAGAAGTAGCTGTACGCAGCTGTTCTTTTAATTCTGCTCTTTTATCCGCATATTTTTCGATTAGACGAGCGCGTTTTTTCTCGCGCTCTACCATTGCTTTCTTTGCCATAAAATTATTGATTTAATTAAACACACAGTCTTCTAGTATAGCTCTATATCTGGCTATATAGGCAACTTTCTGGAATAGTGAGGCGAAGCTTTAAAAGCTAATTCAAATATTCTTTTGCTGTGGGACAAAGATCAACTAGCTGGCAAATTTGGCATAGAGGTTTGCGAGCTTTACAAACTGCTCGACCGTGATAAATTGTGCGGATAGAATAATTTTCCCATTCTGGCTGGGGAAGCAGTGCCATCAAGTCTTTTTCAATCTGAACAGGATTATCAGCTTTAGTTAGTCGCCAACGGTTGCTCAGACGCTTGACGTGAGTGTCTACCGTAACCCCCTGAATATTACCAAAAGCATGGGCAGAAACTACATTTGCTGTCTTACGGGCTACTCCTGGCAATTTTAAAAGCTGTTCCATTTGATCAGGCACTTCCCCTGAAAAGTCTGCCATGATCATTTGACAAGCACCCTGAATGTTTTTTGCCTTGTTGCGGTAGAAACCCGTGGAGCGAATTAATGTTTCTAAGCGATCGCGGTCACACCCCGCAATAGCAGGCGCATCAGGCAATTCGGCAAACAAGGCAGGAGTAACTTTATTAACTCGCTCGTCGGTGCATTGAGCAGAAAGAATTGTGGCGACTAAAAGCTGTACAGGCGTTTCATAGTTAAGGCTACAGGTGGCTTCAGGATAAAGTTCGGTTAAGAGCTGAAAAATATCAAGCGATCGCTGTTTAAGAGCTTTACTGGGAGATCTTTTTCTCGCTTTAGCTGGCTTCTTTCGCTTTTTTGCTGGTGCAGAAGTAGGGGACTTGGGCATAAAATTTGCTCTATTGCCATGAGAAATAACAAAGCCAGCAGCAGCAAAGTTGCCGACTACTGACCGTAATTTTGAATGTGATTTTAGCTGTCATCTTCAACAGTTAAGCTCAAACCTCTCAGAGTTTGAAGTTGAAACCGATAAGTCTATCTTGCTCACTGAAAGAGATTTTGGAAGAAAGCTAGGTTAACTGTATCGCGCACAATGATAAATACTCCTAGACTCAATAACAAAACCAATCCAGTTTGCATGATGCCATCCTGTAGTTTACTGGGCAAAGGTTTACCTGTTACTCCTTCCACCGTCAAAAATGCTAGCTGACCTCCGTCTAAAGCAGGTAAGGGCAAAATATTGATAACTGCTAAATTGATGCTGATCAAAGCGCCAAACTGAAATAAGTTCCCCAAATCATTACGAGCTAACTCTGCGCCAACAGCGACAATTTAGCAGTTATCAATATTTTGCCCTTACCTGCTTTAGACGGAGGTCAGCTAGCATTTTTGACGGTGGAAGG